>DASWAB010000377.1:0-2265 GCA_036391375.1 Nitrospirota bacterium | reverse complement strand
GAGCCTTGCCGAGGGACTGGCAGGCCTCCATGCAAAAAGAAGGTTAAATGTTGTTACCGCAGACAACGGGAAGAAAGCGATTCAGATGCTGCGAACCGCCCTGTTCGACGCGGTCCTGACCGACCTGAACCTGCCGGTTTTGAACGGATACCACGTGCTGGACTATCTGTCCAATAAATATCCGAATATTCCCGTCATTGTCATGACGGCGCTTGACGAGGCTGAGTCGCTGCTGCAGCGATTTAATATCAGGCAGCTCATTGAAAAACCGGTCGACTTCAGAGTAATCGCGAATGCGGTACTGGCCCTCAGGCAGCCGAAGCAATTGCATGCGGTTTCCCGGTAGTCAGGGATCGCCTCGCCTGGGCGCGGAACGCAGCAAAGGGAGACAGATATGATAAAGGCAGCCATGATAATGGATGAAGAGCAATCACCGGGGCACCTCTGGTCCGCCGGAGGCGCGGTTGGGGAACTCGATATCACAGATCGTGAAAAAGACCTTTACGCGGATGAAGACAAGGAAGATTCCCCAAGCCGGGGACCGGGACCGGCCCCGGACACGATCAAGCTGTATTTAAAGGAAATCCGGAGAACGGCGCTGCTCACGTTCGTGCAGGAACAGGAGTTGGGGAAACGCGTCGCCGCGGGAGACCCGGAAGCGCGCGCCCGAATGATCGAGGCGAACCTTCGGCTCGTCGTATCGATCGGGAAAAAGTACATCAACCGGGGACTGCCGTTCTCCGATATCATCGAGGAAGGGAACGTCGGGCTGATCAGGGCCGTGGAAAAATTCGAATATCAGCGGGGTTTCCGCTTCAGCACATACGCGTCGTGGTGGATCAGACAGGCGATTGAGCGGGCGATCGTGAACCAGATGCGGATCATCCGCCTGCCCGTACACGTGGCCGAACATGCCAATGCGTATACCCGCGCCGTCAGAAGCCTTGCCCAGAAGCTCGGACGCGAACCCGGCGCGGAAGAGATCGCGCGCGCGATGCGGATAAGCGTTCAAAAAGCGCGGACATTGTCGCAACTGAAACGGGACACCTTTTCTCTCGACACGCTCGTCAGCGACGAGGGAGACGACACCCTCAAGGACGTTCTGAACGACGACAACGCCCCGCTGCCCGACCAGCCGTACGACGATGTCAGCAGAAACAAATATCTTCAGGAATTGGTCTCGCAATTGCCGCCCACGGAGCGAAGCGTCATCGAGATGCGGTACGGGCTGACCGGCGACGACCCGAAAACGCTCGACACTATCGGACGGCAGTTCGGGATCACCCGGGAGCGGGTCCGGCAGATCGAGAACCGGGCGATTCAGAGGCTCAAGCTTTCCATGAAGTCCCACAACCTTGAACTAAGCGACGTTCTGTAGGCGATGAAGCGATACAATAACGGGCTCCGGAGAGCGAGCCGGTTTTGTCCAGGAATGCGGCAACCGGGGAGCCGAAGAAGAGGAAACACCATGCGAGGCTGCTTCAGGGGGCGGATACACGCCGGCGGGCATGCAGTCGTGCGCGAGCAAGAACGGAACATGAAGCACATACTGCTGGTAGATGACGATTCGATCTTTCTGTCCAGTCTCGCGGAAATGCTCAGACTGATTGACCGCAATTTTGTCGTCTTCACGGCGGAAAACGGCGAGCAGGCCGTGGCGATCATGGATACCATGCCGATAGACCTGCTCATTACGGATCTCCGCATGCCCGTCATGGACGGGCTGGAACTCGCGCTGCGTACGGCGGAAAACCATCCGGAGATTCCGGTGGTCGTGATGAGCGCATGCGGGCCCGTTTCCGCCACGACGGAGTTCGGCATGGACGTTCCCTACCTTGACAAGCCCGTGGACATCCCTGAACTGATCGGCACGGTCCGGTCCCTCTTGCGCGGAGCGGCATGACCCGCCCGGCTGAAAAGATCGGGGGCGGATTTTCGGGGCCTCCTGCATGCCGCCCCTGAGCGCGCGGCGGAGGGGCTATTTGAGCGAGAAGTCCACCCGGCTGTTCCTGAGCTTATCCTTCTCTTCCGGCAGAAGCGCTTTCGGCTCCAGCAGGAATATGCGTTCCGGTTCGACCTTGTGAGAATTCAGGATCAACTCCCTGACGGTCCGCGCCCGCGACGAAGCAAGCTGCCGCAGGTCGTCCTCGGTTATCCTGATGCTTGCCAGGAGCAGCTTTTCCATCTCGGCGTCCGGGAGGTCCTTGGCGATGCCGAACATGTTCCTCGGCTTGGGGAACTTTCCGCTCTTGTACGCCTTCTTGA
>DASWAB010000376.1:0-20764 GCA_036391375.1 Nitrospirota bacterium | reverse complement strand
CATTCCGTTCTCGACGTCCTCTTCTATTATCTTGGTTTGAAGTACCGGCTCGATCCTGCCGAACATCCTCTTTTCCTGCAGGGCCGCTGCGGCAGGATCTCCGCCGCCGACGGCGTCGATCTGGGTTTTATCGGAGAAGTGCGGCCCGACGCGCTTGAGCGCACGCAGATAGCCATGCCCTGCGCGGCCTTCGAGGTTAATCTGGACCGTGTGCTGAGGTGTTCATAACCAGAGGGAGGAAATGCCATGTCGAGCAGGATCGCTGTTTGTCTGGTCGCATCTTACGCGGCGCTCTTTTTTGCCGTCTCTCATGGTATCGCCGAGCCAAACATGCAGGAAGGGTTATGGGAAATCAGCGGGGAGATGAAGCTGGAAGGACTTCCCGTCCCGATGCCTCTCGTCCCCGTGAAATTCACGCAATGCCTTGCCAAGGATGATATGGTCCCTCAGAAGCGGGAAAAAGACCAGGAATGTAAAATGGTCAGCAAAAAAGTTGAAGGAAACGTCGTTTCCTGGGTCATGCAATGCAAGGGGAAGAACGGAGAATCGGAGAGCGCCGGGAGGGTGACGTACAAGGGCAACACCTTCAGCGGCGCGCTCCATACCGTGACCACCGATGCCAGGGGGGGGAAATCGTCGTCGACGCTGCAGATGTCCGGCAAACTCATTGGAGACTGCAAATAGAATCTTTTGCTCGCAAGATTACGAAAATACGTTCCCGCTGCTCCGTTTTTTTACGGGGCAGTTTTATTTTGCGCTTGGGATGATGAAAATAAAAATTCGTGAAGCCGCCGGCGCCGCACGGCACGGAATTATTTGTTGCAGGCGATTATTTTATCATGATATAATGCCCGGCATTGTAATATTCCTCAAAAAGGCTTGACAGTGCCGAGGAGGGTAGTGTACTATTCACCGCTTTGCCGTACCTGCGGATTGCATGAAAGAAGAAGCAAAAAAGATCGCGTTGATCATAGGCGGGAGCCGTGGCATAGGACGGGCCATCGCGCACCGGCTCGCGAAATCGGGCTTTACCATCTGGTTGACCTATAAGGGCAACCATGAGGCCGCGCAAAAGACAAAGGCCGGTATAGAATCGCTTGGCGGCGCGTGTGAGCTCATTGCGTTCGATGTCTCGAGTTTCCAGGAAACTCAAGCAGCCCTGGGGGCGCGGCTCGAAACCACCTCTCCCGATGTTCTTGTCTATAACTCGGGCATCTCCCGCGACAACCTTTTGATGTGGATGACCGAGGATGAATGGCAATCGGTGCTCTCGACGAACCTTGACGGTTTTTTCCACGTGGGCCGTGCGGTCATTTTCTCGATGCTGAAGGCGAAGCGGGGCCGCATCGTGGTCGTTTCTTCAGCCTCCGGGCAGATCGGCCAGGCGGGGCAGGTCAACTACGCGGCATCGAAGGCCGGCTTGATCGGCGCGGCCAAGGCGCTCGCGCGTGAAGTGGGGAAGAAGAACATATTGGTGAATGTGGTCGCGCCCGGTTTCATTGAAACCGAGATGACCGAGAAGCTTCCGAAAGACCAGGTTCTGCCCCTCATCCCGCTGAACCGGGTGGGCACCGCCGACGACGTCGCCTCGGTCGTCGATTTCCTGTGTTCGGAAGAACACATGTATATCCATGGCCAGGTGATCGGCATCAACGGCGGACTGGCGATGTAGCCTGGGCCTGATCCCATACCCCGATTTCGCGCGGTCCCGGAGCGCTCGACGTTCATGAAAAAATTTGATGATATCGTGGTGGGGAGCGGCATCAGCGGCTTGACCATGACCCTGTTGCTTTCCTTGAACGGCCGCCGCGTTCTGCTTCTGGAAAAAAGCGCCCGTATCGGCGGCTCCCTTCGCCGTTTCAGAAGGAGGGGCGTCCCCTTCGATACGGGGTTTCATTTTACCGGCGGACTCCACGAAGGCGGCATCCTCTCCGATATCCTTTCTGTTCTCGGCATCCGGGATTACATTGATCCGGTTTTTCTTTCCGAATCATGCAGGACCCAGTTTGTTTTCGAATCGGCAGGCAGGCGTTTTGAGTTTCCGAGTGGCGTCGAGAACATAAAAAAGCAGCTCAAGGGAAACTTCCCCCGGGAAGCGGCCGCCATCGACCGGCATTTTGAAATGATCCAGTCGGTCTGCCGCCGCACTCCGTCGCTGAACATTTATGAGAATGTAATCGGTCACCCGACCCTTGACGAGGATTTCATTACGCTTGATGCGGTCCTGAAGGAACAGACCTCGGACGCGGTCCTGCGGGGCCTGCTGTCCGGCTATGCCATGTGCTACGGCGTACGGCCTGACGAGATTTCCTTCGCCAACCACAGCAGGATGGTCCTGAATTTCTACGAGTCTCTCTCGCGCGTAAAAAACGGCGGGGACGCATTTATCGAGGCCTTCCTGGAAAAGCTCAAGTCCTCCGATGCGGAAATACGCTGCAGGACTTATCTCGCCGGGCTTGCGGACATTAAGAACAGCAAGGTCGGCAGTTTTATCCTGAATACGGGCGAGGAGGTTTTTGCCGAAAACTGCGTGTTCACAATCCACCCGAAGGAAATACTTTCCCTCTTGCCCGCAAACCATATCAGCCGGGCATTTACGAACCGGATAACGTCGTTCGAATCCTCGGCGGGCTTTTTTTCGGTCTTTGCAACGCTCAAGGAGGGGAAGCAAGACCCCAACCCCGACGCCGCGATCGTGTCGCTCTTCCCGAAGGCGGATGTCAATACGCTGCTGGATCCCGCGTACCGGGGAACGCCCGCCCTGGTAATCATCAAGTCGCCGGAAGACGTGAAGGAGGATTCAGGGAACGGCATTTGCATCCTTGAGCCTTCTTTTGCCGGGGAAGTTTCCGCCTGGAGCGATTCGCGGCACGGAAAGAGGCCGCAGGACTACCTCGATTATAAACAAGCGCGCGTTGAAAAGTGCAAAGAACACATCTTCAGTGTGTTCCCCGCGTACCGGGAGAGCCTCGACGTCGTGGACGCGGGGTCCGTGCTGACGCTCAGGGATTATTTGAACAACCCCGACGGGAGCGCCTACGGCGTGAAACAGAAAATGGGACAGTTCAATCTTGTCGGAAAGCTTCCCCTGCATAATCTTTTCGCAGCGGGCCAGAGCGCCCTGCTGCCGGGGATCATCGGCGCGATGATGTCTTCCTTAATCGTGGGCCGCGCCGTGCTGGGAAAAGAGCGGTACGGGAAGCTGTTGAGCCGGTCGGTATGTCATTGAAACGGGTGGTCATCACCGGGCTGGGCGTGGTGTCCCCCTTCGGAAACGGCCTGCCGGCCCTGATGAAAGGATTTGAAGAAAGCCGGAGCGCTGTGCGCCGCATGGATGGATGGGAAGCGTATTCCGGCCTGCAGAGCCTCGTGGGCGCGCCGGTGGAGATGGAAGGCGAGAAACGCATTCCCCGCCAGAAACGGCGCTCCATGGGCCGCATGAGCATCTTTGCCGCGCAGGCTGCCGATGAGGCAATTGCCGACGCAGGCATTACGCTGGCCGGTGAGGACCGGGGGCGGGTCGGATGCGTTATCGGCTCGACCATGGGAAGCGCCAAAAGCATCAATGATGCCTTCGAGATCATGCTGCCCGCCAGGGACCTGAGCCGGCTCAACTCGACCATGTTTTTCCAGTGCATGTCGCACACCGCGGCTGCGAATATTGCCCAGTACCTCGGCTTGAGCGGCGTCGTCATGGCCCCTGCTGCGGCCTGCGCGTCTGCCCTGCACGCCATCGGCGCGGGGTATGACCTTATCAGGCTGGGGCGGCAGGACATGCTCTTCTGCGGCGGGGCGGAAGAGCTTCATCCGACGGTGACGGGCTCCTTCGACATCCTGTTTGCGACATCCACGAGGTATAATGACGCGCCGCACAAGACGCCCCGCCCGTTCGACAGAGACCGCGACGGGCTGGTCTGCGCGGAGGGGAGCGGCATCGTGGTCCTCGAGGAGTACGAGCGCGCCGTTAAGCGGAACGCGAAGATCTACGCCGAGATCAAAGGCTACAGCACCACCGCGAACGGTTTCCACGTGAGCCAGTCGAACAGGGACTCCATGCTCGCCTGCATGCGGCAGGCGATGCGCGATGCGGGGATCGGCTCCGGCGAGATCGACTACATCAATGCCCATGCCACGGCAACGGTCCAGGGCGACCAGGAAGAAGCGGAGGCGATCAGGGAAATTTTCGGGTCGTCGGTCCCGGTGAGCAGTCTCAAGGGATATATCGGCCACACCCTCGGCGCGTCCGGGGCGATTGAGCTGGCGGCGTCCCTCAAGATGATGAAAGAAGGCGTGATCTACCCCACGCGGAATCTTGAATCAATCGCTCCTGATTGCGCAGGCATCGATCACGTGACAGAGCCGCGCAGGAAGCAGATAAAAACGGTGCTCAAGAACGGCTTTGCCTTCGGCGGCATCAACGCGGCGCTGGTGTGCGGAAAGACAGAAGCATGAAGAGGGACGAATGACCGATCAGGAAATTATTGATACGACCAACAAGGTGTTCGAGGAGGATTTCGAGATCGAGCGGGAGCGCTTGACGCCGCAGGCCCACATCTTTACCGACCTGGGGCTGGACAGCCTCGATATCGTCGATCTGATCGTCGCGCTCCAGAACAGGTTCGGCGTAAAGATCCGGAACGAGGAGCGGGTCAAGGACATCCGGACCCTCCAGGACATCTATCATTTTATCGCCGCCGTCAAAAGCGAGGAAGGCAAGAAGAGCTCGTGACGATGCCGGACCGTTTGAAAGCGTATCTGCTGAATCTGTATTTTTACGCGCTTTTTCTCGTGTGCTCGGCCGTCGGGATCCCGGTGCTCACGATTTTTGTCGGGTCCACGAGGTTTTTTCTCACGCGCCGGATGGCCATGAAACGGTTCCGGCGCGCCATCAGTTGGTACGGCAGGCTTGTCACGGCGATCCCGTATCCGTTCGTCCGGGTCCGGTACGAGGACCGTTCGGGGGGCGATTCCGGAGGGCCGTATATCTTCGTCTGCAATCACCGGTCGGCTTCGGACGCCTTTCTCATGAGCGTGCTGCCCCATGAGTGCGTGCAGATCGTCAACGTGTGGCCCTTTCGGATACCTGTTTTGGGTTGGTACGCAAAGTTATCGGGATATTTGAACATCAAGATGATGTCTCCGGAGCTCTTTATGGAGAAAGCGATGCACCTGCTCCGCGACGGCGTCTCGATCATTTTTTTCCCCGAGGGGACGCGGTCGGCGGGCCGGAAGATGGGGAGCTTTCACGGCGCGGCGTTCCGGCTTGCGCTTGCATCCAGGGCCCCCGTGGTCCCGCTCTGTATTTCCGGGAACGAGAACATTCCGCCGAAGGGGTCGCTTCTCCTGCGACCGGGGACCATCCGGGTGCGCAGGCTGCCGGAGATCACCTGGGGCGAATACAAAGACATGACCGCCTTTGCATTTAAGAACAGGGCATGGAAGATCATCGACGGCGAGCTGGCCGCCATGGAGAACAGGGCGTGACGGCATTTTATACGAATATGAATATTGAGTTCTCCCGGCCCGAAGAGATCCGGAAGATGCAGGAAACTTTGCTGGGCAGGCACCTGCGTTATTGCGCTTCGCATTCTCCCTACTATCAAAGATTGTTTCAGGAACAGGGGCTGGACGCCGCCGGCATCACCCTCGACACGCTGCACAGGGTCCCCTTCACGGACAAAACGGCGCTCGGCGAACACAACGGTGATTTCCTCGCCGCGCCGATGTCCGGGATCGTCGATATCGTTCTCTCCTCAGGCACGACGGGCAGGCCGACAACAATGATGTATACCGAGGGCGACCTGCGGCGGCTGGCCTATAATGAGCTTGTTTCTTTCGAGAGCTGCGGGTTGACGCCCGACGATGTCGTTTTGCTGACCTGCACGCTGGACCGCTGCTTCATTGCGGGGCTTGCGTATTTTTCCGGCGTCCGCGCGCTGGGCGCGGCCGCGATCAGGAACGGACTGAACAGCGTCGAGAGCCATCTCGAGATCATGCAGCGCCTGAAGCCGACCGCCCTCGTCGGGGTCCCGACGTTCCTGTTCAAGCTCGGGAGGTTCATCGAATCCCAGGAGCTCGACCCCCGCGCCATGGGAGTTTACCGGCTGGTCTGCATCGGCGAGCCGGTCAGAGGCAGGGACATGGCGTTCCTGAGACTGGGCGAGAACCTTGAGGCCCTGTGGGGAGCGAAGGTCTACTCCACGTACGCCTCGTCCGAAACGATCACCAGCTTCTGCGAGTGCACGGCCCAGCAGGGGGGACATCTGCATCCCGACCTCGCGGTGGTCGAGATCGTGAACGACAGCGGCGAAGCGCTCCCCAGGGGCGAGGCCGGCGAGGTGGTGGTGACGCCGCTGCAGATCGAGGGCATGCCGCTCGTGCGGTTCAGGACCGGCGACGTGAGCTTTCTCATCGACGGACCGTGCGCGTGCGGGAGACATTCGCCCCGCCTCGGCCCCGTTCTCGGGAGAAAGAAACAGATGATCAAGTTTCGCGGGACGACGCTGTATCCCGGTTCGATCTCCTCGGTGCTCGATACGCTGCCGGGGATCAGCGAATACTATATCACCGCAACGAACGACTTCGATCTTTCCGACCGGCTGCAGGTCACGGTGTCGTTAAAGGACCAAGCCTATTCAGCCGATATGATCGGGGACAAGCTCCAGGCGCACCTGCGGGTGCGGCCCGAGGTCGTTATCGCGAGCGAGGAAAGCGTAAGGAGCCAGGTGTGCCAGGGAAATTCACGGAAATTAATCCGATTTATCGATAAAAGAAAGAGCCTATGAATACCTGTCAAAGTCGCATTTACGGGGCGGAATTCGCCCGCGAGGAGATCGCCGAAGCCGTCCAAAACGGCAGGCTCCTCTCCATGGAGCTCGAATTCAACAGCGTCTGCAATTTTCGCTGCATCTACTGCTATGCGGCGGAAAACGGACGCCGGGCGGACGAACTGAGCGAGGAGGAGTTCCGCGAGGTCATCGTCCAGGCAAAAGAGCTGGGCGCGCGCAAGATAATCGTGCTGGGCGGAGAGCCCATGCTCTACCCCCCGATTCTGGAGATGCTCCGGTTCATCAAGGGACTCGATCTTGAGGTCGAGCTCTTCACGAACGGCACGGGCATGACGCCCGGGACGGCGCAGTTGATGTACGACCTCAATATCCGGGTGGTCCTCAAGATGAACACCTTCGAGGAAAAGCTTCAGGACACGCTCTCGGGCAGAAAGGGAGCTCATGCCCAGATTCAGGAGGCCTTCAGGAACCTGAAACGCGCGGGCTATCCGTCGGAAGACCGTTTTCTGGGGGTGAGCACCGTCATCTGCCGTCAGAACATCGATGAGCTTCCGCGGATGTGGGAGTGGCTCAGAGACCAGAACATCATTCCGTATTTCGAGATGATCACTCCGCAAGGCGGCGCAAAAGAACACAACATGCTCGATGTCGATTCCCGGAGAGTCGAGGAATTTTTCCGCCAGATCTCGGAGATCGACCGGGCGAAGTACGGCCACCGGTGGGACCCCAAGCCGCCGCTCGTGGGAGGGGAATGCATGCGGCACCAGTTTTCCTGCGCGGTAAACTCCGAAGGCTATGTGCAGCCCTGCGTCGGCGTGACGATCCCGATCGGAAACGTGCGGCAGCAGAAGCTCAAAGACATCCTCCGCGAGAGCGAAGTGGTGCAGGATCTCAAGAACTATAAAAAGATGATCAAGGGGCCTTGCCGGGAATGCGATAAACTCGATGAGTGCTACGGCTGCCGCGGGGCGGCGTATCAGATGACCGGGGACTATCTCGCATCGGATCCGTTGTGCTGGAGGAACCTTGATAATCGGGCGGAGATCCTGTTCCTGCCGGTGGATGCGGCGCGTCTCGTTCCGCACAAGCCGCCCATGCTCTTAATCGACCGGCTGATCGAACTCAAGGAGCGCGAGTCGCTGTCGGAGATGACGGTGAGGAAGGACATGGTTTTTGTGGGCGAGGACGGAATGCTCGATGATGCGTCCTACCCCGAGATCATCTCCCAGGCCCTCGCGGCTATGGAAGGCTTGCGAAAGTTCGGGAGCCGGAGCGCCGGACGGAGCGGTCTTTTGCTGGGGATCAAGAACCTCGAAATTTTCAGCTCCGCCCGCGCCGGGGACACCCTGCAGATCTCCGTTGTGAAAATTGCAAAGTACGGGGACTTCGGGATCATCCGCGGAGAGATCAGGAACAACGGCGTCCTGGTTGCCCGCGGCGAGGTGAAAGCCTGGCAGGACGGTACGGCAGACGCATGAGCGCCCTGGGAAGAATACGCGCTGTTCTCCTGCCGGCAGTTTTCCTTCTGCTGCAGGCAGGGCCTGTCTTTGCCGGGGCGCCCGCTTCCGCGGGAACTTCCGAACCAGGCGACCTGTCCGTTTTTCTGAACGACCTGGGGAAAAAGGTCGCCGACTTCAAGACCCTCAAGACGGATTTTGTCCAGGAAAAAGAGACGGCCCTGTTCAAGGAAAAGATCGTCCTGAAGGGCCGCATCTACCTCCAGAAACCGAACAAGATCGCCTGGCATGTGGACAGTCCCCTGCGCTATTCCGTCCTGATCACCGACAAACTGATCCGCCAGTGGGACGAGGACACGAACAAGGTGCAGGAAATATCGCTCACGAAAAATCCTCTCTTCCAGACGGTGCTCAATCAACTGACCGTGTGGTTCTCCGGGGAGTATGGTTCCCTTCTCGAGGTCAACGACGTGCGGCTGGTGAAGCGGGACCCCCTCGTAATCGAGTTCATCCCCCGCGACAAAAACGTCGCTAAAAAAATCATCAAGCGCATCGTCATTACGTTCCGGGGCGACCAGAAATATCTCCAGCTGATCCGGATCCAGGAACTGAGCGGCGATGTCACGACAATCCGCTTCCTCAACACCATCCTGAATGCCCCGCTCGACGAAAACAGCTTTGAGGTAAAAGGGCATGTTTGATCGGTTGTTCCCGCTGCTGTACCGGTTCGCCCATCAACAGAAAAAACTCGTCATCGGCGCCGTTCTCGCAGGAACGGTCGCGGCGGGAGCGGGGCTCTTCTTTGTCCGCTACGGGAGCGCCATCGATCTGATGCTCCCGCCGGACCCGGAGATCACCCGGAGCATCAATTTTCTGCACGATTCCAGCCTGTCCGACAAGATCGTGATTTCCCTGGCGCTCACGGACCCCGCAAAAAGCAGGAAAGACCTGCTCTTCGCCGCCGATCAGCTTGCCGCGTCTCTCACGCCGCCGCTCTTCACCAGGGTCGTGTCGGGATTCTCCGTGGGCGACGCCATGGAAGAGTTCTCCGTCCTCCGGTACGCCCCCCAGGTCCTGGGTGAGGCGGACCTTGCGCTTATCGACTGTCAGATCAACGCAGAGGCGATATCCGAGAAATTGCGTGCGATTTACCGTTCGTCGCTCCGCCCCGAGAGCATCTTCACCTCCTCGTTCACACGCGCGGACCCGCTGGGGATCAAGACCTTGCTTTTCGACCGGTTGAAGGCGCTCCCTACATCCATGGGATACGACGCCTCGATCGAAGACGGCCATATTATCAGCCGCGACGGACGCCACACCCTGCTGGTCGCCCAGACCCCGGTTTCCATGATGGACGGCCGGAAAAGCAGGGAACTGATCGAGTCGCTGGAGGCCTGCCTGAAAAGCCTTCCCGCCTCAGTGTCCGCGGACGTGATCAGCGGCCATCTTCACACGGTCAGCAACGAGCGGGTGATGAAGCGCGATATCCTGGTCGCTTCCACGATGGCCTCCGCCGCATTTCTTGTTCTTTTTCTCCTCGTGTTCCGCGATCCCCGGGTTCTCTTCGTTTTCATCATCCCGCTGATCGCCGTCGTCTGGGCGATCAATATCGCAACGGGCATCGCAGGACAGCTGTCCTATCTCGTGATCGGGTTCGGCACGTCGATTGCGGGCATCTCGATCGACTACGGTCTCCTCGTCTATATCGCATTGAAGCGCGGCGCGGACGCGGCCCAGACGGTCAAGCTGGCGAGGCTGGTCGGGATCGATGCGATCACGACGATATTCAGTTTTGCCGTCCTCTATTTTTCGATGATCCGCGGATACCATCAACTGGCCCTGTTCTCGATCCTGTGCGTCTTCATCTGCCTTGTTTTTTCGCTCTTTGTCCTGCCGCTCGTCCTGTCGTGGAAGCGCTTCGAACCCGCGTCCGACGCAACCATCGGGGACCGCTTGAAGGCGTTCCGGCGGCAGGCGAAACTGAGCATCGGGCTCTGGGCCGCGCTGACCCTGGCCGCCCTGGCGCTTTCCTTCTCGGTGCGGTTCGACAGCGACGTGAAAAAACTGGACGGCAGCGAACCGGCGGTGCTGAAAGCGGAACAGACCTTTCATGACGTCTGGGGTGGGAGGTCCAGTCAGGCCATCTTTGTCGTTTCCGGGAAGACCTACGAAGAAGCCATGGAAACGAACGACGCTGTGTACAGGGAAGCGCTGGCGGTCGCGGGCAAGGAGAATTTCACGAGCATGGCATTGTTCTGGCCTTCGCCGAAGCAACGAAAGAAAAACAGCGACCGCTGGGACCGGTTCTGGAAACAGGGCCGGGAAAAGAGGCTGAAACGCCTGATCCGCGACGCCTCGGCGCAGTACGGGTTTTCCGACCGGGCCTTTTCCCCCTTCTTCGACGGGCTGTACACGCATGCGGCTGACGGAGGAAATCCCGAGGGCGCGATTGCCCGCATGGAGGAACGGTTCGTCCTCAAAAAGGAGGATGGGTACCGCGTCCTGTCTTTTTTCCCGGACGATCAGAAGGTGGTCAAGGCTATGACGTCGGTGGCACAGAACCATCCCGGCGCCTTCATCGTTTCGGGAGAGGCGATGTCGTCGTCCATTTCCGCTTTTACGTCAAAGGAAATGACGATCCTGGCGCCTGCGGCGATCCTGTTCAACGTGCTCCTGGCCTGGCTTTTCTTCAAAAACTGGAAGGAGGCGCTCATCTCGCTTGTGCCGGTCGTCACCGGCGTCGTTTGGCTCGCAGGGGTCATGGCGCTCTTCAAACTGCCGCTCAATATCGTAAACGTCGTCGCCGCCATCGTTACGACCGGCGTCATCGTGGATTACGGGCTCGGCATCACCTATGAATACCGGTATAATCTGCGGACCGGCACGGTTGTCGCCGTCACGCTCTCCGCGGCCACGAACATTATCGGAACAGGGGTCCTTTTGTTCGCCAAACACCCCGCGCTCTATTCCACCGGCGTCGCCATGGTCATCTGCATGGTCACGGGATATCTCTCCTCCATAATCGTCGTGCCCTCTTTATGCAGTATTATGGAAACAGCAAACCGGAAGGAGGCGCAGGGATGAAGCGGACCCTCATCGCCTTCCTCCTCGTTTTTGGCGCGGTCGCATGCGTTCGTGTTCCTTTTCAGGAGACGGAGCTCGTTCCGCTGGGGTCGGAGGACCCGCGGGGCATTGTGGAGCGCTTTCAGGCGAGCATTCCGGAAAGTTTTCAATTGCTGAGCACGGTGGTTTTTGAGTATAATTGGCGTGCGTTTCCGCCCGTGCTCGGCTACGTCGACATCAGCACAAAAGATCATTCGTTCAACGTGGTGGGGATTAACCCCATGGGAGTAAAGCTGTTCGAGCTGTCGGGAGACCGCAGCAGCGTAACGACCCGCTATGCGATCGCGGCCTTCACCCGGTACGGCGATATCGGCGCGGCCGTGGGAAACGACATCAGGCGGATCTATTTTGATCTAGTCCCTTCGCCGAATGCGGCGGTTGGAAAACACAGGTACCGGATCGTTTTCCGGCAGCCGTTCGATCAAGGCACGCTGGAGTACGTGTATGCCGGACAGGGCGATCTGGTCGAAAAAAACTATTATGAAGACCAGGCGCTGGTCTGGAGGGTGCGTTATTACGAATATACGGGGCAGAACGGGAAGCGCTGGCCGCGCGGCATTCTTTTTCTGAATTACCGGTACGGCTACCGTCTGACGATCCGTCATAAGGAGTTCCACGCTTGAGTACGATCAAAGCAGAGATCGAGCACTATATGACCGAAGTGACGAAGGGGGGCCGCGCCTTGACGTCGCGCTTCGCGTTTTCCGAGGACTTTATCGGCTTTCAGGGACATTTCCCGGAAAAAAAGATTCTCCCCGGGGTCTGTCAGATCCAATGCGCGCTCAGCACGTTTGAAAAGGGAAATGGCGCGGCCGTTGCGTTGAAGGAGGTCCTCCTCGCTAAATACTTCTCGCCTGTTTTTCCCGGTGAGGAAGTGTTGTGCAGCGTAAGCCACGCGGAGAACGGCGCCGAAGGAATCATCCTGAAGGCGGCCTTTACCAAGGGCGCCTCGAGGGTCGCGGAGCTGAAGCTGCGGGTCTCCTTGTCGGACAGAGAGAACCGGTAGCGCATGAGGAAGCGGAGAAAGACCACATATTTTGAAAGGGTCCCGGGAGCGCCCGCCCCCGTCGTTGTCGAGATCAAACGGCGGGTGCGCTTCAATGAGGCCGATCCCATGGCAATCGTGTGGCACGGCAGGTATCCGCTCTTTTTCGAAGAGGCTTCCGAGGAACTCGGCAGGCGCTGCGGCCTTTCGTACCGGGATTTTTTCGGGGCCGGGGTGCGGGCGCCCATCGTCGAGCTTCACATCGATTATTTCCAGCCGCTTTTTCTCGATGAAGAATTCACGATCCGGGCGTCGCTCATCTGGCACGAGGGCTCGCGATTGAACACGGAGTTCCATCTCATCAAACAGAACGGGACCATTGCCACGAGCGGATATATGGTGCAGCTCTTCATCGATCACCGCACCAGCGAGGCCTATGCCGTTTCACCCGAGCTGCTCGACCGGTGCCGGAAGCGATGGAAGGCAGGCGAGTTTCATCCACGTCCATGAAAGCGGTTGTTGTCGCCTTCGATATCATAACGTCCTACGGGACAGGTGTTTCCGCCTGCTGGGAAGGCATCATGGCGGGAAGGACCGCCGTCTCACGGGTGGCCAGATTCAGTACCGCGTCATTTCAATCCGATTATGCAGGAACGATATCCGGCCTGACCTATCTCGGCGGCGAGACGCTGGTCATGCAGATGCTCCGGCCGCTGTTTGAGAAGGGCGGGGCGGACGTGCCCGCGGACGCGAAACTCCTTCTTGCAACGACCAAGGGCGAGATCGATCTTTTAGAGAAGAGCATTCTCCTTGGAAGCGGCGATGCCTCCGCGAGCGTTCCTCGTCATCTCCTCGGAAAGGTCGAAGAACTGACGGGCGCAAAGGGCGGGGGCATGGTCGTCTCGGCGGCCTGCACCTCGTCTGCCGCGGCAACGGCCCAGGCCGCGGCCATGATCCGGAACGGCAATACGGACTGCGTACTCGTGGTTGCGTGCGACAGCGTCACCGAGTTCATTTTTTCCGGGTTCTCCTCGCTCATGGCGCTGGATAAACAGCCCGCGAGGCCCTTTGACCGTGGGCGGGCGGGCCTGAACGTGGGAGAGGCTGCTGCCTATGCGCTGATCATGAGCGAAACGAGGGCAAAGCGGGAGCAGCGCGCCATCCTGGGCGAGATCGCTGGATGGGGTCTGAACGACGACGCCAATCACATGACCGGCCCGTCGCGCGAGAGCGAGGGACTGATCCTCGCCGTCAACAAGGCGCTGACATCAGCCGGGGCCGGGCCTGGCGGCATCGGTTTAATCGCCGCGCACGGCACCGGGACCGTTTACAACGACGCCATGGAGATGAGGGCCTTTCATGCCGTGTTCCGGGACGGCGAGCGGCCGCTCTATTCCATCAAGGGCGGGATCGGCCACACCATGGGCGCCGCGGGACTGGTCGAAACGGTCATCGCGCTGAAGGCTCTTCGGGAGAAAATCGCGCCGCCGACGGTGAACTTGATCAGGGCCGACGATGACGCAACCGGGTGGGTCTCGGACAGGCCACGTTCTCTCAGGAATGACGCGATCGCCCTCGTGACGAACGCGGGCTTCAGCGGCGTGAATACCGCGCTGGTATTGGCGTTGTAAACTGAACTCCTCAAGCCCGACGCGCTTTTTTTGCGCCGAAGCTCCGCAACGACCTGAGCTGATACGTAAAGCAAATAATGACCATTTCAGTGCGCGGCATAGGATGGCTTACGGAGAGAGAATACGGCTGCGTGAGAAGAGGGAGCCGGAAGGCTTTCTCAGCCGGCGACGGCGTCGCCCTGCCGAATAAGGAACTATTTTCCTATCCGGTAAAGAATTTCGGCCGCTTTGACGCCCTGTCCCGCGTGACCTGCTATGCTGTCGCGCTGGCCCTGAAGGACGCGGGCCTGACATATTCTTCATCACGGAAACAGGACATTGGAATTATCGGAACGAGCCGTGAAGGATCGCTCCGCTCTGATAGAGAATATTTTAACGATTACCTGCAAAGCGGGCGCACGCTGTCGAGGGGGAACCTTTTTATCTACACCCTTCCATCGAGTCCTCTCGGTGAAGCGGCGATTCATTTCGGATTCCTCGGGCCGATGCTTTATGCGGCAGGAAAGAAGGATTCCCTTGCCGAACTCCTCGACACGGCGGCGGAGATGATCCTCGCCAAAGACGCGCCGGTTATGCTTGCGGGCAGGTCGGAGGAAAACGAGGGCGTCTATTTTGTCCTCGATTCGGCTTCAGCGACCGGCTCCGGTATTCTCTGCGCCTTTTCGGAGGCCAGGCCCATTTTGGAAAAGGGGAACGACGTTTCCGAGACGATCCGGGAAATGACATTGCTGGCAGCAAGAAAGGCATAGCGTGAAAATCAAACTCATTTATCCGAAATGGCCGAAGCTTGAACGGCAGACGGAATTTCACCTGCCTCCGCACGGACCGGTCTGTTTCGCCGCCACCGTTCCCGGGGATGTCGAGCTCACATTTACCGACGAGCATGTCGAGGACATTGATTTCGACGAACGGGCGGACCTTGTTGCCGTCTCCTGCATGCTTTCCTGCCAGATCCCGCGCGGGTGGGAGATCGCCGGCCAATTCCGCGCGAAAGGCGTGCCCGTGATCTTCGGCGGCATCGGGACCATGCTGCATGCCGAAGAGACCATGAAACATGCCGATTCGGTGTTTCTCGGCGAAGCGGAAGGCCGTTTCGAACGCGTCCTCCAGGACCTGCACAAAGGGCAGTTAAAGCGGGTCTATGACTACCAGCGGAACTTTCCAGACATCAACCTGGTCGGGCCCGCAAGACGAAGCATCCTCAACAGGCCGTTATACAACTACCGGGGCGTGCAGATGGTCGATCTTATCCATGCTTCGCGCGGATGCCGGTTCAACTGTTTTCCCTGCTGCACCCCGTACCTCGGAGGCCGCGAGTTCAGGCCGCGGCCCATTGACGACGTACTCCGGGAAATAGAGACTATCGACAACAACCGGCTGTTTTTCGTCGACAACTCGATGGCACAGAACGACCAGTGGGAGAAAGACCTGTTCCGGGCGTTGATTCCGCTCAAGAAGAAGTGGGTCTGCCATCCCATCAAGGACGATGACGAGATCCTGGATCTCGCGGCGGAGGCCGGCTGCTGGTACGTCTACCAGGCGATTTTCGACACGTCCGACCATATTCGGAACAGGGTGAGGCGGCTGCAGGAACGGGGCATCGGCGTGGAAGGGACGATCATCCTCGGCACGGACGAGCAGGATGAAGACTACATCAAACGGCTGGTGGATTTTCTGCTCGAGATCAGGCTGGACCTTGCGGAGTTTACGATCCTGACGCCGTTTCCGCACACGCCGATCCGGGAGACTTTCACGAAGGAGGGGAGGATCCTCTCGAATGACTGGCGCCGCTACACGGGGGCAGAGGTCGTATTTCAGCCGGCGAAGATGACGCCCGCGAAGCTGCAGGAGCTTTTTTATTACGCGTGGAATACATTCTACGAGGACAGCAGCCAGAACCTCAAGATGGCAAAGCTTTTTCTCAAGGTCATCGAGAAGGAGAAGGCCGACGGAACCCACCACGCGGCAACGCTGCGGCGCAGGAAGTGGCGGCGGGAAGAACCCGCGGAGAAGGTCAGATGAAGATAATATTGATCTCGGCCAACGTGACCATGTCGCCGTATCCGATCTATCCCCTCGGCTTGAGCATCATTGCAGCGGCATTGACGAAGGCAGGGCATGAAGTGCGGCAGATCGACCTGCTGCACCGGAACCATTCCCTTGACGAGGTCGCGCGGGATATATCGTCGTTCAATCCCGGCCTGATCGGGATATCCGTCCGGAATATCGACAACGTCAACCTGATGAACGAACAGTACTATATCCAGAACGTCAAGAACATCGTGGAGAGAGTCAGGGACGTCACGAATGTGAAAGTCCTGCTCGGCGGCGCAGGCTTTTCGCTCATCCCCGAGCTTATTCTTCAGGAGACCGGCGCGGACTACGGCATCATCGGCGAAGGGGAGTTGCTCGCCGTCGAATTTGCAAACAATGCGGAAAAGGGCATCTACCCGACGCAGAAGCTCATCGGATCGTCTGCGAGGCTTTCGAGCGACCAGATCAGTTCGGCCCTGTACGATGAGCGCCTGATCGAGTTCTATCTGCACAGCGGCAACATCGCCTCGGTCCAGACCAAGCGAGGATGCACGTACAAGTGCGTGTACTGCACGTATCCCCTGCTGGAAGGGCCGCACCTTCGCAGGAGGAATCCACGGGCGGTCGTCGATGATATCGAGCTGCTCCGCGACAAGCATAAGACGAAATACCTTTTCTTCGTCGATTCCGTGTTCAACGACGAAGAGGGCGCCTACCTCGACGTGATCGATGAGATGCTGCGGCGGAATGTTTCCGTTCCCTGGACAGGGTTCTTTAAGCCCCGGGGGCTTACCGATGAGATCGTAGAGCGCATGAAACGGACCGGCTTCGCGGCGGCCGAGGTCGGCGCCGACGCGGCCTGCGACATTACGCTCAAAAGAATGGGCAAGAGTTTCACCTTCCGCGACATCGTCGAGTGCAACGAGCTTTTCATGCGCCACGGGATCACCACATCGCACTTCTTCATGTTCGGCGGCCCGGGGGAAACCGAGAAGACCGTCCAAGAGGGGATCAGGAACATTTTGGGCCTGAAAAAATGCGTGGTCTTCATTTTCATGGGCATCCGGATTCTGCCCGAGACGCCGCTTGCGCGCCTCGCTATCAAGGAGAAACTGATTGCCCCCGACGACGGACTTCTGAAGCCCGCCTACTACCTTTCGCCTGCTGTCGGTCGGGAGTGGCTGGAGCAAACGCTCGCGAAGGCCTTCGAAGGCGTGCGGCATTGCGTGTTCCCTGCGGACGCGTACGACAACAGTCTCATGGTGCTTCATAAGCTGGGCTATACGGGGCCGATGTGGGACCTCCTCCTGCCCGGAAAAAACAGGGAAAGGGTGCGGCATGTCGCAAAGTAGCGCGCTTTCTGACGGCCGGATATGGATCGCCGTTCCCGTGTACAACAACGGGGCTACGCTCAAGACAGTCGTCGCCTCCTGCCGGTTGATCGCTCGGAACGTTGTCGTGGTGGATGACGGCAGCACGGACGCGGACGTTCCCGCGCTCTTGTCAGGGATGGGCGTGACCGTCCTGAAGCATGAGAGAAACCTCGGAAAAGGGCAGGCGATCCTCACTGCTTCGAGGTATATCGAGGAGCGCGGCGGCGCCTACATGATCACGATAGACGCGGACAGCCAGCACTACCCGCGGGACATCGAAAAATTCATTCCCCTGCTGGCTGCGGATGAATCGGGCATCGTCATCGGCTCACGGAATTTTGCTACCGCGAATGTCCCGGCGTCGAGCCGCTTTGGCCGTGCGTTCGCGAACTTCTGGCTCAAGGTTGAAACCGGCCAGTCGATCGATGACTGCCAGAGCGGTTTCCGGGCGTACCCGGTGCGATATCTGAACCAGTTGCGGTTCAAAGGATCGCGATATGACTTTGAGGCCGAGGTCCTGGCCAAGGCCGCCTGGGCCGGGATCAGGCTCGAAACCGTGCCCATCGATGTCAATTACCCGAGGCCGCAGGACCGCGTTTCGAGCTTCCGGCCTTTTCTCGACAACCTGCGCCTCACCCGGATTCATTCCATGCTGGTCGGGAGGCGCCTCTTGCCGATTCCGCACAGGAAACTGGTGAAGGGCGCTTCCCGGATAGATTTCTCGCTTTTGCGTCATCCGGGCGAGGTCCTGAAGCTGCTCCTGCGGGAGAACGCGACGCCCGAAGGGCTTGCGCTGTCCGCAGCGGTCGGCCTGTTTCTCGCGGTGCTGCCGCTCCTGTTTCTGCACACCCTCGTGATCCTCTATGTTTCGCTTCGGCTCAACCTGAACAAGGTCGTGTCCCTCAATGTTCAGCACCTCGCGGTGCCGCCGTTTATTCCCGCGCTGTGCATCGAAGTCGGGTTTTATGTGCGGCATGGCCAGTGGCTGACCGATCTGTCCTTCAGGACGGTGTTCGACCAGTTTTCGTCGCGGCTCTTTGAATGGTTTCTTGGCTCGCTGATCATCGCGCCGGTCGCCGCGCTCTTCATCGGGACGATTATGTTCATCACGGCTTCGGTGATCAAAAAAATGAGGGATGCCGATGTCTCGGAAGAACGGTGTTGAGCGGAAACGGGGCAACCGGCTCGGGTTCTGGTTCTTCAGGACAGCGGCGAATGTTTTCGGCCTTCGGGGGGCCTACGGGCTGCTTTATTTCGTCGGGCTCCATTATCTGTTCTTCGACCGCGCGGTCACTGCCGCGAGCGCGGCGTATGTGAGGAGGCGCTTTCCGGACCATGGGGCTCTCCGGAGATGGCTCGATGTGTACCGGCTTTTCGTGAGCCAGGGGAAAAATCTCATCGACCGGTATGCCATCGCTTCGGGGTTCGGGGACATCGATATCAAAATCAAGACGTCCGATACGGTGCGCAGGCTCCTTGACGATCGGGGAAAAGGGTTCATCCTCCTGACCGCTCATGTCGGAAACTGGCAGGTCGCGATGACCGCGCTCAAAAAATGGGGGAGGACGGTGTCCCTCATGATGCGTCCCGAAGACAATGTTGCGGTGCATGAGTCGCTGCAGATCGACCGCGAAGGAGAAAGGGTCAAGATTATCCATACCGACGATTCGCTGGGGGGCGTCATCGAAGCGATGCGGTCGCTTGACAGCGGGGGGCTGGTATCGATCATGGGCGACCGCACCTATGGGTACAGCGCGGCCGAGGCGCCGTTTCTCGGAGGGAAGGTGCGCTTCCCCCACGGCGCTTTCAGCATCGCCGCAGCGGCGCGGTGCCCCGTGGTCGTCCTGCTCTCGGCACGGGTCGGCCTGAAAAAATATCTTGTCGATGTTTCTCATGTCATCGACGCGCCAGCGGGGGGCAGCGCGCGTAAAGACACGGCGATGAGATCCGCAGTAGAGGAATTTGCGCGCATTCTGGAGGAATATGTAACGGCCTATCCCTATCAGTGGTTCGTGTTCCGGGACATGTGGAAATCGAATGAATAAAGTCAGGTGCCGCAGAGTTCACAGAGGACTCAGAGAAGAAATCTTTTAGTTTTTTACAGTCTTGCCTCTTTGCTCTCTGTGTGTTCTGTGGCTGAAAAATATTTTTACGAATCTCATCAAAAGTTTTTTACGATAAGGAGCGTACCATGGCGAATGACAAGGAACTGGAGTTGCAAAAGATACGAAAGGATCTCAAGGAAATGATCGTCAGGGACCTGTCCCTTGAGGACGTGAAGCCCGAGAACATCAAGGACGACGAGGTCCTCTTTGGCGACGGCCTCGGTCTTGACTCCCTCGATGCCGTCGAGCTCGTCGTTCTCCTGCAGCGCAACTTCGGTCTTGAAGTGAAGAACATGGACCAGGGAAAAGAGATATTTCATTCCATCAATACGATCGCCGATTATGTCTATGAGAACAAGAAAAAATCTTCCTAAACCAGACAAACCGGAACCAGGAGCCTGCCACAAACGCACACCCTGCACTCGCGCCACCGCACTCATAAACGCTGGGTGCAGGCCAGGACACAAAGAAGAAAATGAATTTACTTTGTGAACTCCGCGTCTTTGTGGTGAAAAAACTTTGTGGGAAAAAACATGAAACGTCTTTTTATCCTCGCGTGGACACTGCTGTTTACGGTCTCCTGCGGCGCGGTTCCTCCGCGGCCTCCAGTCCCCGCTGCCACGTCAGTCCCTTTGCTCACCTTCGTGTTCGACGATGGAAACGAAACCGATTACACCATTGCGCGGGAGGTCTTCGCTGACGAGGGAGCGGTCGCCTGCGCCGCCATCACGACGGGCTGGATAGATGCCGGGAACCATCTGACCGCCGCGCAGATTATTGCGCTGCGGGACGCGGGGTGGGAGATCATGAGCCACACGGTCTCTCATCCCAACCTGCGGTCATTGACGGCCGCCGAGATCGAGACTGAACTCTCAAAATCGAAAAACGCGCTCGAAGCCCTGGGCGTGACGATCCACAACCTCGTTTATCCCTACAATAAAAGCAATGAACAGGTAAGGCAAATAGCCCGGAAATACTATCGCTCCGGCAGGGGAGGGGGCAACGAGGCGAACGGCGCGCTCATCGATCCCTACGAACTCCGGTCATTTACCAGCAGGCAGGATCTTGCGAAACTCGAGAGGGCAGTCGACCGCGCCAGTGCGGAAAAGAGCTGGATGATTATCTACCATCATGATATCGATGCCAAGATCACGCTGACGAACAAAAAGGGAACTTTTTCGCGCGGAGAACAGCTTGTTTTCAGCCCTTCTGGCGCGCAGGGGAGATACATCCGTGACGCGTGGTTTCTTTCGGCCGGCTTCATGCAC
>DASWAB010000375.1:0-3432 GCA_036391375.1 Nitrospirota bacterium | reverse complement strand
TTGTTCCCCTTGTTCTCCGTCAGGCTCCTCCGGACGTACTCGCGCTCGAATTCATCGAGGGCCTGGCGGAGCGATGAAGTCGAGACCCCTTCCACGTCGAGGGTCCGCAATTTGTCCGGCAGGTCGTGGATCGTGATCATGTCGCCGTCGGCGAGCACGACCGCCCGCTCGATGGTGTTGCGGAGTTCCCGGATGTTCCCCGGCCAATCATAGGCGAGGAGGGCCTGCATGGCCTCGTAATCGATGTCCTTGGCCTTTCCTGATTCCCGGGAAAAAATGTCCTTGTAGTGCTGGATAAGAACCGGAATGTCGTCGCGCCGTTCGCGCAGGGCAGGCATCCGTATCTCAATGACGTTCAGGCGGTAATACAGGTCTTCCCGGAAGCGCCCGTCCTTGACCCGCTGGAAGAGGTCCGCGTTCGTTGCGGCGATGATCCTCACGTCCACGGTGATGACCCTCGTGTCGCCGACCGGCGTGAGCTCCTTCGTCTGGATCACGTGGAGGAGCTTGACCTGGAGCGCCTGCGGCAGTTCGCCGATCTCGTCGAGGAACAAGGTGCCGCCGTTTGCCATGGTGACGAGGCCCTTTTTGTCCTCGGACGCCGAAGTGAAGGCGCCTTTTCTGTGGCCGAAGAGCTCGCTTTCGAGCAGATTTTCCGGGATGGCCCCGCAGTTGATGGCGATGAACGGCTTGTCCTTGCGCGGGCCCGCTTCGTGGATCGCCTGGGCGACGAGCCCCTTGCCGGTTCCGCTCTCCCCGGTGATCAGGATGTTGCTTTTGTTCGGGATGACTTTCTCCATGACGCCGAAGACCTTCTGCATGGAATCGGAACTGCCGATAATGTTCTTGAACGCGGCCGGCCGCTGGCTCAGCTCCTGGCGCAGGATCTGGTTTTCCCTCTGGAGCTCCCGGCCCTGCAGTATCCTCCTGATGGTCAGCCTGATTTCATCGTTGATGAACGGCTTGGTGATGTAGTCCACGGCGCCGGCGCGCATGGCCTCGACCGCCGACCCGACCGAGGCAAAGGCCGTCATCATGATCACCGAGGTGTCGGGGCTGATGCTTTGCGTCTGCTTCAGGACCTCGAAGCCGTCCATCTTTTCCATTCTGATATCGGTCATGACGATGTCGAAATTTTCCTGTTTGATGCGCTCGATGGCCTCCTCGCCGTTGTACGCTTCCTTGACCGCGTATCCTTCCTTGGTGAGGATGATGTTCAAGGCCTTGCAGATGTCTTTTTCGTCATCCACGACCAGAATATTCGCTTTGTCCATGAGGGCGTTCTCCCTTATTCCTTTCCCTTTTCGACGGGAAGGACGATGGTAAATGCCGTGCCTTTGCCCGCTTCGCTTTCGACCTTGATGTCGCCCTTGAACTGCTTGACGATGTTATAGCTCACGGAAAGGCCGAGGCCGGTGCCTTTGCCGGCTTCCTTGGTCGTGTAGAACGGGTCAAAAATCTTCTGGATGTCTTCTTGCGGGATGCCGACCCCCGTGTCCGCAAAGGATATCATGACGGAGTCCCTTCCCTGGTCGTCGCTGCCGCGCCGCGTGCCGACGGTCAGCTTTCCGCCGCCCGGCATGGCGTCGAGCGCATTCAGAATGATGTTGATGAAGACCTGGGACATCTGCCCCTCGTCGACCGGGACCGCGGGAATGCCTGGATCGAGCATAACGGCGATCTCGATTGAGCTCTTCATCCGTTTGTCGAGCCGCATCAAATCGAGGGTCGAGGTCAGGACATCGTTGATCTGGACGTTTTTGATGTTGAGCGAGTCCGCGCGCGCGAAGGTCGACATCCGCCGCACGATGTCGGTGATCCGCTGAATATGCGTGTTGATGACGTCGAGACTGCTCTGGGAGAACTCGTCCGTCGCCATCTCCCGAAGGAGCTGGGCGAACGTGGAGATCGACGTAAGGGGGTTTCCGATTTCGTGGGCGACGCCGGCGGCGAGCCTTCCGAGCGCGGCGAGTTTTTCCGAATGCAGGACCTGCTGCTCGAGTTTCTTGGCCGTGGCCGTGCCCTGGTCCACTTTGCCCTCGAGCTCGACGGTATACTGCTTGAGCGCCTCTTCAAGCTGCACGCGCTTGGTGACGTTGGTGCTGGTAACGAGAATGCCGGGGGTCTTCCCGTCGATGAGAAGAGGACTGATGTTCATCGTGAGATAGAGAGGCTCCGCCCCCAGTCCCGTTATCTTGTAATCCTTGATCTCAAAACTGCGTCCGGTAAGCGCCTGCTGAAGAATTACATCAATAGGGATGCCTTCGTACGGGCGAAAATCGGAAGGGAAGAGAGAAAAAAGGGATTTGCCCAGAAGGTCCTGTTTGTCGCGGCCGAACGTGTGCGATTGGGCGGTATTGAGCGTCCGGATCACCAGATTCTTGTCGACGACCATGAGGTTCGTCTTCGTATTTTCGATGATGTTCTCCAGATAGTCCTTCTGAATTTCGATTTCGTGCTCGAGCCGGCGCTGATTTTCCAGATGCTTCGCCTTTTCCTCGACCTCGATCCTTTTCTTGTAGCTTACAATCAGGGTGCCGGATGCGACCAGCGTGGTTATGAAAATGGACAGGATCAACCACGAGTAAAAACGGCGGCTTTTCCGCATGAGCGCCGTCACGTCGGAGTACGGCGCGGACACCACGACCACCCATGACTTTCTCGCCATCGGGAGCTTGTAAAACGCCACGAGCTTGTTCTCTCCGCTCGGAGCGTAGTAGGATCCGAAGGTCTCCGATCCCCCCTCGATCATCTTTTTCTCGGTGTCGAACGACTTGTGGCACTGGAAACACGTCGTATCGGTATGGTACAGGTTTTTGCCCACCATCCGGGGCTGGGTGGGATGGTAGAGCAGGGTCCCGTCGGTGTCCATCATCCAGGCGTAGCCGCGGGTGCCGGATTTGATCGGTGAAAGATATTTTTGGGTAATACCGCTCATGGAGAGCACCGCGAGCACGGCCCCCCTGAATTCAAAAACGGCGGCGCCAGGCGGCCGCTGATAAATGGGAGTGGCGACGATGAACTCCTTGGTCTGGGGATCGTCGTTATGGATATCGAGCAGGTCGGTGATGAGCTTTTCATTCCTGGGCAACAGCCGCACACTTTTAAAATAATCGGTTTGAGACAAATCGATCTGTTCTCTCCCGGGGGAGGCGCTGTCGTAGCGCAGGATGCCGCGCCTGTCGATAACCCGGATGGTGAGCAACGCCTCGTTCCGGAGGCTGAAGTTGATCGACTCGACCACGGAACGGCACCGGGAGCTGCGCTGGATCTGCTCGATCTCGGGGAGCTGCGAGATGACCCGGAGGTTTTTGAATACGTGGTCGATGAAGCCTTCGATGTTCATTGCCACTTCCTGGGAGAGGAGGAGCTGCTGCTGGTTGAACTGACCGGCCATCTCTTCCTGGAGCGACTGATGGAAAAACTGGCCGA
>DASWAB010000374.1:0-10373 GCA_036391375.1 Nitrospirota bacterium | reverse complement strand
AATTTTCTGGCCAATACGGGAAAGGAGAGCATCGCTTGCTTAAAGAATAAGCAAAGGCACAAGGATTGTCAAGGATCAGGGCGCCGGAAAGGAATGGAAAGGCCGCTCCCGAACGCAGGCCGGATTTGAACATGCGGATGTCGCGCGGGACGTTTACGATGTCCTTCTGAGGCCCTCGAAAAATCTTTTTAACTCCTCCCGCGCATCGGTGATCCTGCATTTCGGGATAGATTTCAAAAACCATCTGCCGTAGTTTTTTGTCATGATGCGGGAATCAAGCACCGCAACCGCGCCCCTGTCCGTCTTGGTTCTGATGAGCCTGCCGAAACCCTGGCGGAAAAGGAGAGTGGCCTGGGGGACCTGATATTCAAAGAAAGGGTTCCTGAGCCGCTCCATCCGCGCCTCGGTGACGGGTTCATCGGGCACGGCGAATGGCAGCTTCGCGATCACAACGCACTGGAGCGCGTCGCCCGGAACATCGATGCCTTGCCAGAACGAGGCCGTGCCCATGAGCGCCGCGTTCGGGACGCTCCTGAACTGCTCGATCAGTCGGTACGCCGGCATCTCACCCTGGCAGAGGAAGCCGAGCTCCGGCATCTCCCGCCGCAGCGTCTCGGCGCTTTTCCGCATCTGGCCGTAGCTGGTAAAGAGCACGAGCGTTCTTCCCCCGCTCATGGACAGCACGGCCTTTAATTCTCCGTCGAACCTTTCCTGATAGCCTGACTCCTGCTGGTCGTCGAGCCCCGGGGCGATATAGAGCATTGCCTGATTCTCAAAATCAAAGGGCGAGTCGAGCAGGAGCTCCTGCGGCGCGTCGAGGCCGAGCCGGCTTTTGATATACGCGAATGTCCCTCCCGCCGAGAGCGTGGCGGAGGTGAGCACCACGGTGTCGATCTTGCCGAAGAGGTCCTCCCGGAGGATGCCGGCGACGTCAATGGGAGAGGCCACGAGACGGTAGCGCATGTTTTCACGCTCCGCCCAGTATACGAAGCCTTCAGCCGACTGTTCGAGGTTCATGCGCACCGCGGCGGCAAGCGTTTGGGCGCGGCCGGCGAAGGCCTTGACCTCAAGCTCTTCTTCGTGCGTCTCAACGGCAAGCGAAAGGAGCGCCTCCTTGAGCTCGGAGAGGGGCCCGCTCAGAATATCCGGAACGATGTCCCGCCCGCGGACTCTCATAGTTGGCTCCCTGCTCAGGAGGGGGTGAAGGTTCAGAAAAAAGTTGTCCGCGATGACCCGGAGGCCGTCGACCATCCCGCGCACGGCTTGCGCTTCCGCATCCTGCGAAATGAGTCGCGTGAGGAGCCCTTTGCGCGTGCGCGGGGAGAGGAGCGAGTCGAGCAGATGCTTCACGGAAAAGTTGGAGACCTCGACGCCGAGGTAATCGGTAGCGACCTCCTCCACCTGGTGCGCCTCATCGAAGACGACGGCTTTATAGGATGGAAGCACGTTGCCGCCCGTGGCCATGTCGGCGAAAAAGAGGTGGTGGTTCGCCACGAGAATCTGCGCCTGCTGTTCGACCGATTTTGCCTTCTGGTAAAAACAGTCCTTGTGGAAGGCGCAGTCCTTGCCGAAGCAGAGGTCCGCCTGGCGGCAGGCTTTTGCCCAGAGGGCCGCGGGCGGTTCGAGGTCAAGATCGCTCCGGAGGCCGGTGCGGGTCCTGGTGGACCACTCGAAAAGCCGGTTCAGCGCCTCGACTTCGTTCTGCTCGTAGAGATTTCCCATGCGGAGATGATCGAAGCGTCTGAGACAGAGATAGTTTTCGCCCCCGACGCAAAGGGCAAAGCGGAAATCGCCCAGTACACTCCTGAGAAACGGAAGGTCCTTGTCCACGAGCTGCTGCTGGAGCGCCTTGGTGTAGGTGGCGATAACGGCGCGGCAGCCCTCCCGGCGCGTCCAGACGATCGCAGGCACAAGGTAGGCGAGGCTCTTGCCTACGCCCGTTCCCGCCTCCACGATCAGATGTGTCTTGTCAGCAAGCGCCTTCTCCACCGCCCCTGCCATATCGAGCTGCTGGGGGCGGTGTTCGTAGGCCGCTCGCATGGCGCGGCTGATCATGCCGTGTTCTCCGAAGATTTTCAGCGCGTTCATCGCCGTAGCTTAACATGACGGGAAAGAGAATGCAATGCCCCCTTTTTCTTGCACAAATCGCTCTCTTATGTTAGTATGCCGCGTTATATGCGGACAGTGGTCGAACTCATTGTTCTCTGCAGTTTGTTGCTGCCGGCAGCCGCGCTTCCCGCAGAAAAGGGCTTGACGGTGAACGGGGTGCGGTTTTTTTCCTATCCCGCGTTTACCCGCGTCGTTTTTGAGGTCGAGGCCGCCGCGCCTTATGTGATCACGAAGACGCCGGACGGCCACGGCCTCCTGTTCAGGGCCTACGATGGGCGTCTCGCGCTGAAATCCGCGCTTCCGCCAATCCGTGACGGAATTGTAAGCGGCGTGGAACTGAGGGAAGAGGCGGGAAATGCCTATCTGCTTGTCCGTCTGGATCCGGCGGCCGGGGAGGCAAAGGACTTCGTACTTCGCGGTCCAGACCGCATCGTGCTCGACATCAGCCGGGGGAGCGCGCCCGCCGGCGCAGCGCCGCAGGCAGATAAGCCGCTGGTGGTCGTCCTCGACCCGGGACACGGCGGGAAGGACGGGGGAATTACCGGCGCGCGGGGGGAGGAAAAGACGCTCGCGCTCGAGCTTGCGCTTCAGATCAGAAAAAACCTCCGGAAAGACCAGCGCTTCACTGTTGTCCTCACGAGGGAAAAGGAGCAGGCGCTCTCCCTCGATGATCGCGCCGCGATCTCCAATACGGCTGGCGCGTCAATTTTTGTAAGCATCCACGCCGCGGCGGGAGCGGGCGGGCGGGTCTACATTGAGGACCTTTCCGATGACGGCGGGGGGCAGACAGCGCAGCCGCCGCGGGGAGATTTCCTCGGTTTCGAGGCAGGCAGCGAACAGCAGGCGATGGTGTGGGGCAGGCAGCAGGCGGCGCATGCGCGTGAGAGCGGCCTTCTCGGCAGGAGGCTTGCCCAGCATCTTGCCGGGAAGGAAGATGCTGAGGCTGTTCAGGCGCCGCTCGCCGGGCTCCGTGCGGTGGACGCCGCAGCGGCCCTGATCGAGTTCGGCATGGAGCAGGACATCTCTCGGACTGCCGAGGCGGTTGCCGGGGGGATAGAGCAGTATGCCAGAGACGACCGATAGAAGCATCCGGGACAACAGGCTGTTGCTTGGCGCGATCATTTTTTTCATCGCCGTTGCGTCGGGAGCGGGGATTTACCTTTGGTCGCGTATGGGCGGCTCCGCCGAGTCCGGGACCCCGGCAGCGGAGGACCGGCTTCCCCGCATGCAGCTTATTCGTCTCACCGAGCCGCTCACCGTGACGCTCTATTATCCCTTTGATGGGCGGCTTGCAAGAGGAGAGGCGGCCGTTAAGAGACAGCCCGACACGCAGTCTCAGGCCCGGGAAGCGGTCGCGTCCCTTTTCGCGGACCAGCGCGCTTCCGCAGCGGCGGCGCTCAGGGACGTGAAACTGAGAGAACTCTATGTCGATGCTTTGGGCACGGCGTATGTCGATCTCTCCCCGTCCCAGCGGAAGGACGTGAAGGCGTCGGTGGAAGAAGAGCTCCTTGCCGTTTACGCAGTGGTAAACACGCTCACGCAGAATTTTGAGGAGATACGGCAGGTCAGGATACTCCTGGACGGCAAAGAGGCGCAGACGCTCGCCGGGCACGTGGATTTGTCGAGGCCGTTGACGAAGCGGATGGACCTGGTGAAGCAGTAGGTCAAACCTCAATACGCAGCACGAAGTCCTGAGCAAAGTGAAAGGCCGGAATTCAGTATTTTTGCCCTTCGGTAATTTTTTCGGATTTTTGCACTATGCAGAAGGCAATCGGCATATTCGATTCAGGCATCGGCGGACTGACGGTGCTCAAAGAGATCGTGGCGGGACTTCCTGATGAGGATATAATCTATCTCGGAGACACGGCGCGCGTTCCCTATGGCATCCGTTCGGCCGAAACGGTGACCCGTTACAGTTTCGAGAACACGCGGTTTCTCCTCTCGCAGGAGATCAAGATGCTGGTGGTCGCCTGCAACACGGCGTCCGCCGTCAGTCTTGAGTCTGTGAAACGCGAATTTCCGCTTCCCGTCATCGGCGTGCTGGAGCCGGGCGCGCGCGCCGCGGTTGCTGCCACGAAAACACGGAACGTGGGCGTGATCGGCACCGAAGCCACTATCGGGAGCGGCGCCTACGAGAAGGCGATCAGGAAACTCGCCCCCGAAGTCGATGTGCACAGCCTCGCCTGCCCGCTCTTCGTCCCGCTCGTGGAGGAGGGGTGGATCAACAACGACGTGGCGGCGCTCGTGGCCGAAAAATACCTTGCGCCCCTCCGGGGAACGGCCATCGACACGCTGGTGCTCGGCTGCACGCACTATCCGCTCCTCAAAGAGGTCATCAGCGGGGTCATCGGCTCCGGCATCACGCTGATCGATTCCGCAACCGAGACGGCCAAAGAGGTGGCCGATGTGCTCGAAAAGCTCAAGTGGAAGGGGGGGCGCGGGGGAGGGAAGCGGAAATACTATGTGACCGACACGCCGGCGCGCTTCGAGAAGATCGGGAAACTTTTCCTTGGAGATTCCCGCCTCAGCGCGGAGCAGGTGAAGGTGGGGGGCGTGTAACGCCGCTTACGCAAAAACCATGCAACGCAAGGTGGCTTCATGAAAAAGGAATGCGCATACGTGAGGAGGTCGCTGACCCGGTATCTGAGCGGCCATTTGTTCAAGCCCCAGAAGATCAGAATCGACCGCCATCTGAAATCCTGCGTGGTCTGCAGATCGGAATACGAGGCGCTTAGGCAGGCGGAACAGACCAGGTTGATCCTGAAGGATATTGCGCCTGCCGAAGGCATCCTGTCGCGGCTGAGGCAGTGGTTTTCCGCAACGTCAGGGCTCAAGAAGATAGCGTACCGGCCGCTCTGGATCGCCGGAATCGTGGCGGCCGCGGCGATCATCTACCATTACGCGGTCACACCCCGCCGGATCGACGTCGAGCTTGAGAGAATCGAAAAGAGCGCCCCTGCCGGCACCGTACCGGCCGCTGCTCCCCGAACGGCCGCCCCGGATAAGTCCGAAATAACCGCACAAGCTCCGGCGGCGGAGCCTTTTCCCATCAGTCTCGGCATATCGCAGGGACAGGAGAAAACAGCGATCGGGCGGATCAACGAGGTTATCCAGAGGCAGGGCAAGCTTGCAAATAAAATATTCAGCGATGAGACGCGCTCACTATCCGGGACGCTGACGGCCGGAGACCTCCATGTTCTTTTAAAGCGGCTTGCACAGAGGTGCCAGGTCAGCTACAATCGAAGACGTTTTGCGTCCTTTTCGAAGGCGCAGCCGGTAGCGTTCGTTCTTACACTGCAATCCGCGCCCCGGCCCGCTGCAAGTCCCGCGTCCCAGGCAAGGCCGGCTCCACGGCCTGTTCATACCGCACAGACGCCGACCGCCGCGCCTGCGACCGAGCCTACGCCTTCCTCCGCGAGATAACCGGCGAATGGACATTGTTCACGCCGCGCAGAAGCGAATGTCTGAGGCAGGAGAAGCGGGCACGAATGAATATGCCTGTTGACCGGATGTATCAGGAAACCATTGATTACCTCTTCGGGCTCCAGAAGCAGGGAATCAAGCTCGCCCTTTCCAACAGCGTACGGCTCATGGAGCTGATGGGCGGGCCCCACCGCGCGTTCCGCTCCGTCCATATCGCGGGCACCAACGGCAAGGGCTCGACATCGGCATTCATCGCGGCCATGCTGCAGGCGGCGGGATACCGCGTGGGGCTCTATACCTCTCCGCACCTGGTCAGTTTTACGGAGAGGATCAGGATCAATAATGTCCGCATATCCGAACAAAAGGTAGTGGAGCTTGCCCGGAGGGTGCGGGAAGGGTGCAGGCGCGCGGACCCGGACGGCGCTCTCAATCCGACGTTCTTTGAAGTGACGACCGCCATGGCGTTCACCTTCTTCGCGGAAGAGGGCGTGGACCTTGCCGTGATCGAGGTGGGCATGGGCGGCCGGCTCGATTCCACGAACGTGATTACCCCGCTCGTGTCCGTGATCACGAATATCGACATGGAACATGCGGAGTTTTTAGGGAATACGCTCGCGCAGATAGCGGGGGAGAAAGCGGGGATCATCAAGCCGGGGGTCCCGGTGGTGACCGGCGCGGTCCAGCCCGAAGTCCTCGCTGTCATCGAAGGAGTGGCCGCGGCGAAGAGCGCCGTTGTCTATCGTCTGTCCAGGGATTTTCAGCCGGACCGCGTCAGAACGCGGAGCGAACAGGTTTTCGATTACCGGGGCGTCAAGACATCCTACAGCAACGTCAGGATCGCCATGCGAGGACGGCACCAGGTGGACAATGCCTGCCTCGCCCTTGCGGCGATGGAATGCCTCCGGGGCGCGGGCGTCGCCGCCGATGAACCAGCCCTCCGGCGGGGCCTTGAAGAGACGGCGTGGGAAGGCCGCCTGGAACTGGTCGCGCGAAGGCCCGACATCTACCTGGACGGCGCGCACAATCCGGCGTCTGCAAAAGTGCTCGCGGCGACCGTCAGGGAATTAAAGTCTTCCTACCGAAGGCTTGTTCTCGTTCTCGGCGTTCTCGGCGACAAGGATTACCGCGGGATTGTCTCGGAGCTTGCGCCCCTGGCCGGGCAGGTGGTGGCGACGAAGCCTCAGTATTCGCGCGCCATGACTGTCGAAAAGCTCGCTTCGGAGGTGCGGGCGCTGCATGGGTCCGTCGACAGCGCTGAAACCGTGGCAGAGGCGATCCGCACGGCGCGGGGCCTCTGCACGCCGGAGGATATGATCCTGGTCACCGGCTCTCTCTACGTGGTGGGGGAAGCGCGGACGCTTTTAGTCTCCGACCCGGACCGGGCCGGAGGGCTCTCAGGGCTGAAGGGATGAAACAAGGCAAGAATGCGGAATGCGGAATGCCCCGGCTGTCGCCAAATCGCCGGGACAAGCGGAATGAAAATCTGATGGGCGTGAAAGCATAGAGCATGAGGCTGGGGGCCGTATACCTACTCTCCGCGCTTCTGGTTGCGGGAACGCTGGTCGTGGCGTCCCCTCACGCCCATGCGCAGGAACTCCCGAAGAAGGTTCCCCTGACGGTCGCGGCGGACAGGCTCGATTACGACCGGGCGACCGACACCTACGTTGCGGCCGGGCACGTGCGGATCGAACAGGACGGAGTGAAGCTTGAGGCGGACAAGGTCGTCCTGAACAACAAAACCGGCGAGGCCTCTGCCGAAGGGAACGTTTATCTCCAGGACAAAGGGGACGTCGTTCGCGCCGGAGAACTGAAGATCAACCTGGTCACCCGGGAAGGGGTCATCTATCAGGGCGATCTGTTCATGAAGAAAGACAATTACCATCTCAAAGGGAGCCTTATCGAGCGGAAATCAGAGACGGTCTACCATGTCGAGCAGGGAGAATTTACGGCGTGCGACGAGGGCGACTGGTTCATCAGGGCGGATGAAATGAACATCGACATGGCCCGCTACGCCACCGGCAGGCGCGTATCGTTCAACATGGCCGGCATACCGGTGTTCTACACTCCCTATTTTCTTTTTCCCGTGCGCCGGCAGAGCGGCTTCTTGATCCCCACCCCCGGCTACAGCAGTCATGACGGTTTTTTCATGGAGAACGCTTTTTTCTGGGCCATTTCCGACTACAAGGACATGACCGTCTCTTCCGACTACCGGGCGAAGATCGGCCACGGGACCGGCATCGAGTACCGCTACAACAACTCCCAGGAATCCAGGGGCCAGCTCTATTACAAGTTCTGGGACATCTATCATACCGGCGGGTCGCGGTGGGAATTCCGGTTCCAGCATCAGGAAGAGTTCGCCGAGGATCTTTCCGCGCGGGCGGACATCAATCTCGTGAGCGACGAGCGCTACTATTCCGATCTCGAAAAGGACATTGAGCTGCGCTCCAAACCGTACCTCGATTCCAACGCCTTCTACGTAGAGCGCTGGAACACGGCGGCGCTTTATCTCCTGGGACAGTATTCCACCGATCTCACGCAGTCGAACGATAAAACGATCCAGAAGCTTCCGGAAGTCCGGTACACGATCTTTGAAGAAAACCTGGCAGGTCCACTGCATCTTAACTTCGACGGATCAGCGACGAATTTTTATAAGGAATCGGAGGACGGCACCAGGCGCGCCAATTTCAACCCGGAGCTGACGGCCGCCTTCGGCAGCGGCGGTTTGAGCCTTACTCCGCGCGCAGGCATACGGGCGACGTTCTACGACAGGAGCGCGACCACGTCCGAGCCGACGGAGCGGAAGTATGCCTATGCGCAAGCGGACCTCAACGCCCGCATCTCGCGGGTCTACGGCGCCGACGGCGAGGCCGGCATCGGCCGGATCAGGCATTCGATCGAGCCGACGATCTCTTACCTCTATATTCCGCACGTCGAGCAGGCCAACATCCCCCAGTTTGACGCCCTTGACTCCGTCGTCTCCCGGAACACGGTGACCGTGTCGCTGATCAATCGCCTGACGGCGCGCTACAAGGAGTCGAAGGACGCCCCGGCGTTTACGACCTTCGACATGATGGTCTTCAAGCTGTCCCAGGCCTATGACCTGAACGTGGCGAGGGACCAGACATCCGGCGCCCATGCCCGTTCCGATGTGCTCGGCGAGCTCTTCGTCAAAACGCCCAAGACATTCACGCTGTCCGCGAACGCCGGCTACAACAGCTACGGCCGTGTGTTGTCGTCTCACTCGCTCGGCGCCGCATACACGACCGACAGGGGCTCGCTGAATATCACCGAACAGTATTTGCGGGATCCCGCAACGCAGTTTCTGATCGGAGGGGGCAGCGTGAAACTCGGCAAGTGGGACCTGGGGGCCCAGTGGTGGCGCGACGTGGAGAACAAAAGGACGACCCAGGAAAATTATTTCCTGCATTACCTCTCGCAGTGCTGGGGGGTCAGAATGACCTATACCATTACGCCGGGAGAAACGCGGTTCACGGCCATGATGGATCTGAAGGGCTTCGGCAGCAGGGGAGACGGCAAGTAACAGGCGAAGCGGAGGGGCCATGGGTGACGAAATTATTGCGCTGATAACGGCGTCATCGAAGGATGAGGCGGCGCGGATCGGAACGGCGCTCGTCGAAGAACGCCTCGCCGCCTGCGTGAATATCGTGCCCGAGATCCGGTCTCTTTTTTTCTGGGAAGGGAAGGCGCAGGATGAGCGCGAGGCGCTTCTCATCGTGAAGAGCCGCCAGCCGCTGCTGGGGCGCCTGGTCTCGCGGGTAAAGACGCTGCATTCGTACAGCGTGCCCGAGGTGATCGCGCTCCCGGTCGTCGGGGGCTCCCGGGAGTACCTCGACTGGCTCAATGAAACGACGGCGGAATGACCGAATCGCGGAGGGGTCCGTATTCCGCACTCAGAAGCCCGCGCGGGAAAGCGGAACATGCCGGATACATCTATTCGTATAAAACTCATGGCCGCCTACCGGGCCCTCTACAACGGCTACGGTCCGCAGCGCTGGTGGCCGGGAGACACGCCATTTGAGGTGATGGTGGGCGCCGTGCTGACGCAGAACACGGCATGGACGAACGTGGAGAAGGCGATCGCAAACCTCAAACAGGCGCGCCTGCTGACGCCGGCGCGGCTGTCCGGGACGCCCCCGCGAACGCTGGCCTCCCATCTCCGGCCGAGCGGCTATTTTAACATCAAGGCCAAACGGTTAAAACACCTCCTGTCTTTCCTTATGGACGGTTACGGCGGCAGTATCAGGAGGATGTTTGCCGAAGACCCCGCCGTCCTGCGCCGCAAACTGCTCGGGGTGAACGGGATCGGCCCGGAAACAGCGGACTCCATTCTGCTCTATGCGGGAGAAAAACCGGTTTTCGTCGTAGACGCCTATACCAGGCGAATCTTCAGCAGACACGGCTTTATTGCCTCCGACGCCGACTACCACGAGATGCAAAGACTCTTCATGGACAACCTTCCCCATAACGTACAGCTTTATAACGAATACCATGCCCTGATCGTGCGGCTGGGAAAAGAGCGTTGCAAGAAATCGAACCCGCTGTGCGCGGAGTGCCCCCTTGAACCGTATTTGCCCTGACTTTGTCGCAAACACGCATGATCCGGTCATGCGAGTGCGTAAAATTGCAAAATAACGTTTTGATGTAAAAAAAATGAATAAGCCCTTGACAATTTTGCTCTTATTGTGTTAATTTTAAGCGATGTCGTGCGCCCATTTCCCGGAGGAATGATGAGGGCAGGGAAACCCAAAAAAATCAAGAAAAAAGAGTACTTTACCTTTATGTTTCTGCCCGGTCCGAACGAACGAGTTCGGACGCTGAGT
>DASWAB010000373.1:0-2719 GCA_036391375.1 Nitrospirota bacterium | reverse complement strand
AAGGAAACCTCGATCCCGTCTCGCTCTTCGGCTCCCGGGAATTCATCAGAAAAAGAACGAAGGACATCCTCGACCGGGCCGGCGGCAGGAACGGCCACATCATGAACCTCGGGCACGGCATCTTGCAGCAGACGCCGCTCGAGAACGCGGCAGAGTTCATCAATGCGACGCATGAGATGAGCAAAAGATAGGGTCATGCAGCAAGGGGCACGGCGACCACCTGATGATGCCGCCTCGTTGCTGCTTGCCACGTCATTTCTATTATGTCCCGCACTGCCGTCATACTCATCGCCCTTGGCGGGCCGCGAAACCTCGACGAGGTCGGGCCCTTCATGACCGCTTTTCTGGGACGGCCGGCACCTGCCCCGCTTGTCGCCGCTGTCGCCGAGCGGTACAAGCTGATCGGCGGCAAATCGCCTCTCCCTGAACTGGTCGCTGCCCAGGCCGCGGCGCTTCGAAAAGAGTTGGGAAGCGGCTTCCGCGTCTATGAAGGCTTTCGATACTCGAAACCCTCGGTCGCGGAGTCGTTCGAACGGGCCGTCACCGAGGGAGCGGACCGCGTCATCGGCCTTTCGATGTCTCCGTTCGCAAATGAGATCACCACGGGCGTGTACCGGAGCTCGTTCGAGGCCCTTGACGGCGGCGTGAAAAAGGCGTTCATCGCAAGCTGGCACGACAATCCTTTTTTCATCGATGCGTGGAAAGAGCTGGTGTTGCAGGGACTCAAGCGGTTCTGGACCGGAAGGCAACAGCACGTGGCGGTCGTCTTCACGAGCCACAGCATCCCGGAGCGGTATATTACCGCGGGCGATCCGTACAAGCGCCAGATCGAGGAGACGGTGAGCCTCGTAGTCGGCAAGCTCGGCGTCAGGAACTGGCGCATTGCCTGGCAGAGCAAAGGAGCGCGCCCCACTGAGCCGTGGCTTGGGCCCGAGGTAGAGCCCACGCTCGACCGGTTAGCGCAAGAGGGTTTCCAGGACGTGCTTGAAGTGCCCGTCGGGTTCACCTGCGACCATCTGGAGACGCTGTACGACATCGATATCGTCCACCGGGCGCACGCAAAAAAACTGGGGCTCGCGTTCGAGCGCGCGGAGTCGCTGAACACTTCGCCGCTCTTCATCAAGGCGCTGGCAAACATCATAAGGAAGAATCTGCGATAAAGAAGGTTTCAAACTATGCCGAAGATCATCATTATCGGCGGCGGAATCGCCGGTCTGGCTGCGGCAGTCCATCTCAAGGCCGGGGCCAGGGCCCACGACAAGACCGTCGAGATACTGCTGCTCGAAAAGAACACCCGCCTCGGAGGGAAAATTCTCACCGAAAAACATGACCGTTTCCTGATCGAGGGCGGACCCGACAGCTTCCTGCCGGAGAAAGTCTGGACGGTGAATCTGGCAAGGCACCTGGGCCTTGAAGCCGAGCTGCTTCCCTCCAACGACGAATTCAAAGGCACGTTCATCTACTCCGGCGGCCGGCTCCATTCACTTCCCGAAGGGGTCATGCTCATGGTCCCGACCTCGTTCTGGCCCATGGCCAAGTCCCGGCTGATAAGCTGGCGGGGGAAGATCCGCATGGGGATGGAAGTCTTCATCCCCCGGAGGAAATCCCGGGAGGACGAAAGCCTGGAGGCCTTCGTGAGCCGCAGGCTCGGACGCGAATGCCTCGAAAAGATCGCCGAGCCGCTCGTGGCAGGCATCCACACCTCGAACCCGAACAACATGAGCGTCCTCGCGACCTTCCCGCGCTTCGTGCAGATGGAGCAGAAGAGCGGGAGCCTCATCCGCGGCATGATGGCCGCGATGAAGCACCGCACCCACGCCTCGCATAACAGTCCCCCGCCGAAGGGCGGATCGGCGAAGATGACCTTCTCCATGAGCTTCCAGGACGGCATGCAGACGCTGCCCCGGGCATGCGCCGATTACCTCGGGCAGGATTCGATCAGGCTCGGGGCCGCAGTCAGGGCCGTTGAACCGAAGGGGAAGGGCTATGCCGTCGTCCTCGACAGCGGCGAAGTCCTCGAGGCGGACCACGTCATGATCGCCTCGGCCGCATATCAGGCAGCCGAGATGGTGCAATCGTTCGACCAGTCCCTTTCGGCCCAGCTGAACAGGATAGAATGGTCGTCTTCCGCGACGGTTTCGGTGGCGTTTCGGAAGAAAGACGTAAAAGTGCCGCTGGAAGGCTTCGGCTTCATCGTTCCCCGCGCCGAAGGAAGACGCGTCAACGCGGCAACCTACAGCTCGATCAAATGGCTCTCCCGCGCGCCCGAGGAACTCCTCCTCATCCGCGTATTCGTGGGCGGCGGACACCACGAGGAACTCGTCCTCGAGCTCGACGACGACAGCATGGTCCGCATGGTGCTCGAAGAGCTTGACACGATCCTCGGCCTCAAGGCCCACGCTCAGTTCTCGAAGGTCTACCGCTGGCACAAGGGAATGCCGAAATACACCGTGGGCCACCTCGACCGCATCGCCCTCCTGGATCGGACGCTTTCCCTGCACCCGGGCCTCCACCTCATCGGCTGTTCGTACAAGGGGATCGGGATCGGCGACTGTGTGCACGAAGCCCAAGTTGCCGCGGAGAAAATCCTGAAAGGGTAGACGGGATTTTTTCTCTCAGAGCGCGCTTGTTATCAATCGATCACAACATCCGTCATGGTGGATGCTATCCCGTCAATTTTCTGAATTTTTGATATCAGCAGATCGCCGAGGACCTTTGC
>DASWAB010000372.1:0-6783 GCA_036391375.1 Nitrospirota bacterium | reverse complement strand
TGCTCGGTTTTCGTTTCCCTTACAGTTGCGCGACAGCAGGGGAATCGCACCCCTTTCCGCTTCATCATTCCCAGCGTATGAATTTAGCGCAAGCCCGCAAAACAACAGTACGTTAACTTTTTCCGTTCATCACCCCTTTCCTGATGCGAACATCGACATATCAGGCCCGGACAAGCTCCTCCACGGCTCGCATATCGATGCTCTGTCGCAAAACATCAGCCCATCGCTCAAGGGCTTTATCACGCGCCTCTGAAAAATTCGTCATATCATCACACGGTGATGATCCGCGATTCTCCCTCAAAAAGTTGATGAGTTCGTGCCTGAAATGATCGTTATCGAATATCCCGTGGATATACGTTCCCCAGACATTGCCCTTGGAAGAACCATCCGGAACGCCGTTCGAGCCGTTTGATTCGTTTAAACGGTTGATGCTGAACAACCCGATATCGCCCGTTGTCCTGCCCATATGAATCTCGTAGCCTTTCAACTGTTCCCTAATGGTCCCATTCCAACCCCGCATTCCGCACTCCGCACTTCGCATCAAGCTCGCTTCCACCTGGCAAGTAGTCTTCGTCAGATCGAACGTCGTCTCGATATCGAGGAGTCCGAGCCCGTCGATCTCTCTATGTTTGCTTTCCACGCCATGGGGATCGAAGATTTTCTTTCCGAGCATCTGGTACCCGCCGCAAACACCGATCACCGGAATGCCTTTTGCCGCCGCCCGTTTGACGCTCGTCTCGATGCTGGACTCTCGTAGAAATAGCAGGTCCCGCACCGTGTTTTTCGAGCCCGGAATGACCACGAGATCGGCGTGTTCGATATCGGCGTCCCGCAGCGAATAGACAAGCTCCACGCCGGATTCATACAGAAAAGGATCAAAGTCCGTGAAGTTCGAAATATATCGCAATGCCAGGACCACTATCCTTAATCGCTCAAGCGATGTAAACCGCTTAAACCGTTCCCATGGTATGCCGTCTTCCTCATGAAGGCCGAGATCGCCGAGATAAGGAATGACGCCGAGGACCTGTCTCCCGGTTTTTTCGCTGATCATGTCCAGTCCCGGCTTTAGAATATTGAGAGCGCCCTGGAATTTGTTGATGATGAAAGCCTTGATATAATCGGCGTCTCCGTCAAGAAGCGCGATCGTGCCGTACAGGGACGCGAATACCCCGCCCTTGTCGATATCGCCGACGAGGACCACCGGCGCGCGGGCATGGCGCGCAACGCTCATGTTCACGACTTCGTTTCTGGCAAGATTGATCTCAGCCGGGCTTCCCGCCCCTTCGATGACGATGAGGTCATGCCGAGCCGCGAGCCGTTCGTACGCCTGCGTCACGGCCGCCCATGCGTGCTCCTTGAACGCATAATACTCTTCCGCGCGCATGTTTGCATGGACCTTGCCGTTCAGGATCACCTGGCATCCGGCCTCGCTCGTCGCCTTCAGGAGAACAGGGTTCATGTCCACGGACGGTTCTATTCTTGCAGCTTCGGCTTGATACGCCTGGGCGCGCCCGATCTCGCCGCCCTCTTTCGTGATGAACGAATTGAGCGCCATATTCTGGCCTTTGAACGGCGCCACATCGATGCCCTGATTGCGGAATATGCGGCACAGGCCCGCGACAATGATGCTCTTGCCGACTCCCGAGCCGGTACCCTGTATCATAAGTGCTTTTGCCACTACTGCTCCTTAGCGACGCCCTTCCGTTCAAGCTACTCTTTGTCGGTGCCGGCCATATTGTGCGCGAACATCCCCTTCAGCATATCATTGGCGCAGAATTTCCCGCACATAGTGCAGGAATGTTCATCTCCGTTTCCCCGCTTCGCCTTAATGCCCCGCGCCCGCTCCGCATCAATCGCCAGGGAAAACTGCGCCTGCCATCGCATGTCCCTTCTGGCCTTCGCCATGTTTTTGTCCGCATCTGCGCGTCCGAGCTTTATCATGTCCCCGATATGGGCCGCAATCCTCGAAGCGACGACCCCCTCCCGCACATCCTCGGGATAGGGCAGGCCCAGATGTTCCGCAGGAGTAACGTAGCAGATGAAATCCGCGCCGTACGCCGACGAAAGGGAGGCGCCAATGGCCGCCGTGATATGATCGTAACCCGGCGCGATATCGGTCGTGATCGGACCGAGCATATAGAACGGGGCCTCCCCGCTCATTTTCTTTTGCATGATGATGTTGGCCTCGATCTCGTTGATCGGGACATGGCCGGGCCCTTCGACCATGGTCTGACACCCCATGTCCCTGCCCTTCTCGGCAAGTTCGCAGTTGATGAGCAGTTCCTGGATCTGGACCCGGTCGGTCGCGTCGTGGATGGCGCCCGCGCGGAACCCGTTCCCGAGGCTTAGGACGACATCATGTTTTTTGAGTATCTCGACCACCCGGTCAAAGTGCTCATAGAGCGGGTTTTCCCTGTTGTTGTGCTCCATCCAGGCGACGAGGTATGACCCGCCTTTGGAAACGAGCCCTCCATACCGGTAGTGCTGGTTTCTGAGCATTTCCACCGTTCTCCGATTGATGCCGCAGTGGATCGCCATGAAGCCCACGCCCTGCTCGCACTGCTGCTCTGTTATGTCAAAGAGAAGTTCATCCGGCATGTTGACGGCGGCGCCATATTTTTCGATAGCCGCGGCAAACGCTTCATAGAGCGGCACCGTGCCGACCGGAAGGGATACGGCATCCATGACCGCCCTCCGAATTCCCGCAATGTCGCCGCCGACGCTCAGGTCCATCAAAGTGTCCGCGCCGTATTGTTCCGCGATCCTCGCCTTCTCCACTTCCATTGCGGCGTCTGCAATGTCGGTGGACGTGCCGATCGAGGCGTTGATCTTGGTCCTGAGTCCCTTGCCGATGCCGACAACCTTTGTCTTCCTCTTCTCATTGGCGGGGATCACGATCTTGCCCGAGGCCACCCGCTGCCTGATGACTTCGGCGTCAATTTGCTCGTCTAACGCCGCACTCCTGATTTCATCGCTCACAATGCCCTTTGCCGCTTTCTCGATCTGAGTCATACACTCCCCTTCCCGTGCTGTTGATAACGCCTGCTAACGATTTACAACGTCATACGCCCGAACGTTCAGGAACCAGAATCCGTCCCTTGAGACGATCTCCGAGTCATTGATGACGATCTTCCCCTTGAACAGCGGCCCGCTCGTGACGAACGTGTGAAACTCACCGCTCTCGCCGCAGACATCCAAATTTCTGGACTTGAGATATTCGATAAACTCCCCGTCCATCTTCCTGCCGATGTATTTCCTGTCGATCAGCCTTTGATCGCCGCTCGCTACGATCGTCTCGAAGCCCGCTTTTAGAAAGCCCTCGATGATATCTTCGGTCTTCATCCCCCACAGCGGCTCGATCGGATCAATGCCAAGCTCGCCGCACACCCGGTCGACCCACTCTTTGTGAGGCTCGAGATAGATATCGCCAAAAATCATTCCCTTCGCCCCGTGCTGTGCAAGGTCTCCGACAGTTTCCTTGAACTCTCGCTCAAAATCCTGAGAAGCGACCCTCTTCTGGGTAATCGGTATCCCCGCGAGTTTTGCCTGGAGCAGGATCATCGCCGGATCGACGCCGTGAAGGTTGTTCGGCCTGTCGAAGTGGACCAAGTGCGACACCCCCATGCCTTTTTTCATTGCAAGATAACAGGCGAAGCAACTGTCCTTGCCCCCGCTCCATGATGCGATATACATACCCGCCCACCTCTTCAGAAATTGTTTTCAAAACTGACATACACGCTGTCGCCGGACCTTTTGATCTCCACGTTCACGTCGAACGTCCGGAGCAGCATGTCGCGGGACAGCACTTCGTCCGGCCTTCCTGATCCGATGATATTTCCATCCCTGATCAGCATCACCTTATCGAACTGGAGCGCGACATTGATGTCATGGAGCGCCATTACTACGGAAAGGGCTTTTGCTTCGCGCAGTTTTTTGAGCAGACGTATCAGCTCGATCTGGTACCTGATGTCGAGGTTGGCGAGCGGCTCGTCAAGGAGCAGCAGCCCTGCGCCCTGAACAAGCGTCATGGCGATGAACGTCCTCCTCCGTTCGCCTCCGGAGAGATCCGTAAGGCGAGCGCCCGCCTTATCGGTGAGACCGGCAATGTCCAGCGCATCGGCGACGCTCATTGCCGGCGGGATATCGTATGGGTATAGCCCCATGCCCACCAGCTCTTGCACCGTAAACGGGACGCTGATATCAAGCGTCTGCGGCAAATAACTGATGAGCTTGGCGCGGTCCCTGCCGTTCAGGTCAAAGAGATTTTTCCCCCAAAGCGCAATCTTTCCCGACGATGGTTTCAGAATCCCGCTTGCCAGCTTCAGGATTGTCGACTTGCCGGAGCCGTTCGCCCCCAGGAGACCGATGAAGCTTCCTTCTCCTACGGAAAAAGCGAGATCATGGATAAACTGCCTGCTTTTCTCATAGGAGAAGCAGACGTCTTCCAAATCGAGTATCGCCGGCTTAGACGCTGAGGACATCTTTTCTCCTGAGCAGGTACAAAAAATAGGGAGCGCCAATGATGGCCGTAATCACGCCCGCCGGAAGCTCCATGGGGGGCAGCGCAGACCTGCTGATAAGGTCGGCGATGCACAGAAGCGCCCCCCCTCCCAGCGCCGAGGCGGGAATCAGCAGCCTGCTGTCCGATCCTATAAAAAAACGCATAATATGCGGCATGAGAAGGCCGATGAAGCCGATCATGCCGCCGAGCGAAACCGAGGCCGCGGTCAGCAGTCCAACCGACACGAAGAGGATGGACCGTTCACGCCGGGGAGCGAACCCCAGGCTGTGGGCGAACTCATCGCCGAGGATGAGCGCATTGAGTGCCTTTGCCCGTGTAGCTGAAAGCGCAATGCCGACAACCACGAAGGCAAGTCCGTACGGAATCCGGGACCACTCGGACATTGAAAGGTCGCCGAAGATCCAGAGCGTGGCCCGGCGGAGTCCTTCGTCGGTGGAAATGCTCATCATGAGCATGAGAAGCGCGGAAAAGAGGAAGCTCAATCCTACACCGGCAAGCAGAAGCCGCTCGGGCCAGAGTCCGCCCCGTTTCCAGCCCATCATTCCCACGATACCGCCCGTGGCCAGCGCGCCGGTGAAGGCGAACACCGGAATCGTGAAGCTGCCCAGAAATGAAATGCCTCCAATGATGGCGAGCGCGGCCGTGAGGGACGCACCGCTCGAGATGCCGAGGATGTAGGGATCCGCCAGCGGGTTTCTCAGAATGCCCTGCAACACGGCACCCGAAGCTCCGAGCGCCATTCCCATAAGGAAGGCGATGAGCACGCGGGGCATCCTGACAGAGAACAGGATCTCCCGGTCCGTATCCGTGGCTCCAAAGGGAGAAATGATGTGCGGTCCGAGGAGCGCAGAAAGCGCAATGCTCATGAGCACGACGGCGAGAAGGATGATGATTCTCATTTGAGACATTGAGCAAGCTCCTCGATTCCCTGGGCAACGCGCGGCCCCAGACGGTACAGGCCGTCACCTACATAACAGACGTTGCTGTTCTTTATTGCCGGGACGGATGAGAGCCGGTTCAGGAGCCCTTTTGACACCGCCACCATGTCCATGCCCGAACCCTTGCCGATGATGATCACCTCCGGCGCCTGACGTATCACCTCTTCTATCGAGTATTTCGGATAGGCGGTCGATGCCCGGGACGCGATATTCTCTGCGCCCAAAAGCCTGACTGCGTCATCGATCGCGGTGCCGGGCCCGGCTACGAGAAGCGGTTCGGGCCAGACGATGAACAAAACCTTTTCCTTCGCAGCCCGCGCGGCAACGCCCGCAGCGGGTGGTGCCGCCTTCCGGATCCCCTTTTCTATGGATTTTGCGAGTTTTTCACCGCGCTCTTCTACGCCTAATGCAGAAGCCAGTTTCCGGATTCCCCGGGGAAGATCGCGGATGGTCCGCGCCTCGAAAACATACGTATTGATCCTGAGCGAAACCAGCCGCTCTTCGAATTCTTTCGGGTTCCCGTCCGTCGTCATCACGACGATATCCGGTCTGAGCGACAGCACGGCCTCCAGAGACGGATTGGACATGCCGCCGATCCTGGGCTTCTGCTTCGCCTCCTGGGGATAATCGCAGTAGTTCGTGACGCCCGCGATCCGGTCCCCCAGCCCCATGGCAAAAAGGATCTCCGTGGTGGATGGCGAAAGTGATACGATCCTTTTCGGCGGGTCTGCAAAATCGGCGGCAAAAGCTATCCGGCAGCACGAGAGGGCGAGTACTATGGCGATGATTCTTGTTCTCATCGGCTTCATCTCCGGGCGCTGAGACCGGATGGCTTCAGGGAAGGCGCTGAAACACCGGTCGGATGCACCATTTTCTTACTGCGGCTTGCCGGACAACGTATCACGATGGAGACGCCGGGCTATTCTTTCTGCTGTTTCCACGACGCGCGGTCCGGGCCGGCACGTAAGATCGCACGGGATAACCAGTACCGAGCCGTTTTTCACCGCCGCCAATTTGTCGTAAACCGGGCTTTCCCTCAGTTTTTTCCTTGCGCCGGCTTCGTCGTCGCCGCAGACAACGATGACATCCGGATTGCGTTTGATGAGTTCTGCGGCGTCAACTTTAAAAAAGTCTTTCTTCACATCGGCAAATACATTTTTGCCGCCAGCCAGTGAAAAAAGATCCGTTTGGAACGAATCCCCTCCGATCGTCGCCGGCGGGTCCAAGCTCATCACACGGTAAAGGGAAGGTCTTTTCTCTTCCGGGAGGGCGCCGAGAGACCTCCGGAGTCCGGCGATCTTCTTTTCCAGGGCATTTCGCAAC
>DASWAB010000371.1:0-3171 GCA_036391375.1 Nitrospirota bacterium | reverse complement strand
CGTTTACGACGTGGGCGTTGCCGGCATCCACCGCGTCATGAGCAAACGGGACCTTCTCGATGCCGCGCGGGTGCTCATCGTGGTCGCGGGCATGGACGGCGCGCTCCCGTCGGTCGTGGGCGGCCTCGTTGACAAGCCGGTGATCGCGGTGCCCACGAGCGTGGGCTACGGCGCGGGGTTTCAGGGCCTGGCCCCGCTCCTCACGATGCTCAATTCCTGCGCGGCAGGGATAGCAGTCATGAACATCGACAACGGCTTCGGCGCAGGCGTGCTGGCGCACAGGATAAATTTACTTGGCGAAAAGCCTTAGTTTGTGGCAAAAAAACCATGACATTCGCTTACTTCGACTGTTTCTCGGGCATATCCGGCGACATGACTCTGGGCGCCCTCGTGGACGCGGGCGTGCCGATCGAGGTCCTGCGATCGGAGCTGGCGAAGCTCAATCTTCCCGGATACGAAATATCGAGTGAGAAGACAAAACGGTCCGGCCTGGCGGCCACCAAGGTAAATGTCGTTCTCGATAAAAAAGAGCAGCCGGCCCGCCGCCTTCCGGACATCCGGGCAATCATCACGGATTCTTCACTGTCGACGGCGGTGAAACAGAAGAGCCTCGGCATCTTTCAACGGCTCGCCGAAGTGGAGGCGAAGGTCCACGGCACGGATGTCGATAACGTCCACTTTCACGAGATCGGCGCGGTGGATGCCATGGTGGACATTGTGGGCTCGGTTATCGGGCTCGAGCACCTCGACGTAACTGAGATCATGGCGTCTCCCCTGAACGTGGGCTCCGGCAGCGTGCATACCGCTCATGGAAAGCTCCCGGTCCCTGCGCCTGCCACGGCGGAGCTGCTCAAAGGAATTCCGCTCTATTCCTCGTCCCTCACCTTCGAGCTGACGACACCCACGGGGGCCGCCATCATCAGCGCCCTCGCTTCGTCTTTCGGTCCCCTGCCCCAGATGAAAATCAAGCGAACGGCCTACGGCGCGGGCAGCAAGGACTTTCCCGGCCAGCCCAACGTCCTCAGGCTCTTTTTAGGCGAACACGTGGTTTCGTACGAAGAGGATACCTCTGTCGTCATCGAAACGAACATAGACGACATGAATCCGCAGGTGTATGATTATCTTACCGAGAAGCTCATGAGCCGGGGGGCGCAGGATGTCTATCTCACGCCGATCATCATGAAAAAAGGGAGGCCGGGGACCCTGCTCACGGCGCTCACGGACAAGTTAAATCAGGAAGCGGTGCTTGATGCGATCTTCCGCGAAACGACAAGCATCGGCGTGCGCATCACAGAGGCGGGGAGGAAGAAACTCTCCCGCGAGATCAGGGAAGCCGATACGATCTACGGTAAAATCCGCGTAAAGATCAGCAGGCGGGGCGACGAGATACTCACCGTCACGCCGGAGTACGAAGACTGCCGCAGGATCGCAGAGGAGAAGCGGGTGCCGCTCAAGACGGTAATGGAAGCAGCGAGAAAACAATCATGAGAACGCTTCGCATATCCATGGCCCAGATCAACTCCACCGTGGGCGACCTCGCGGGCAACCGCGACAAAATCATCGACTCTGTCGGACGCGCAAGGAAACAGGCCTCCGATCTGATCGTGTTTCCGGAGCTCGCCATTACGGGCTACCCGCCCGAGGACCTCGTGCTTAAGCCGCAGTTCGTGAAGGACAACCTCCGCACGCTCAGGGAGATCACCAGGGCGACGCGCGGGATCACGGCGGTCGTAGGCTACGTGGACTCAAACGAACATATCTACGACGCCGCGGCAGTCATAAGCGACGGCAGGCTCGTCCACGTCTACCACAAGATGCTCCTGCCGAACTATGGCGTGTTCGACGAGTACCGCTATTTCAAGCCGGGCAGGCGTTTCCCCGTTGTCGCCGTCAGGGGCGTGAACATCGGCGTCACCGTGTGCGAGGACATCTGGTACGCGGACGGTCCTGCCCGTACGCAGGCGCTGGCAGGCGCCGAGGTCATCGTGGCCATCAACGCGTCGCCCTACCACAAGGGGAAAGGCAGGGAACGCCGGCAGATGCTGGCCCTTCGGGCGAAGGAGAACAACGTCTATGTGGTTTACTCAAATGCTGTGGGCGGACAGGACGAGCTTGTCTTTGACGGACACAGCATGATCCTGGACCCGGGAGGAAAACTGCTTGCCGCGGGAAAACAGTTCGAGGAAGACCTGATTACGTACGATCTCAGGCTTCCCGGTCCGCACAAGCCCGTGGACCTCGCGTCGGAAATGATCCTCGACGAGCACCGCGATTATATCGACCCCGTCGTTATCTCAGCGAAGTCAGCTCCGAAAAAGAAACCCGTTCCCCCGGTCCGCGCCGTGAAGCCCTATCGCCTTTGTGAAGAGGTGTACCGCGCGCTCGTGCTGGGGACGCGCGATTACGTGAATAAGACGGGGTTCAGGTCCGTTGTCATCGGCCTCTCGGGCGGCATCGACTCGTCGCTCGTGGCCGCCGTCGCCGTCGCCGCAATCGGCAGGGAGAACGTTCACGGCGTATTCATGCCGTCGCAGTACAGCTCCGACGAGAGCCGGGCGGACGCGCTTGAACTGGCGCGCAATCTCGGGATCAACATGCTGACCATACCCATCCATCAGCCCTTCAATGCCTTTTTGAACACGCTGCGAGGCGCGTTCGCCCATGCCAGGCAGGACGTGACCGAGGAAAACCTTCAGGCGCGCATCCGGGGCAACATCCTTATGGCGCTTTCGAACAAATTCGGCTGGCTCGTGCTCACGACCGGGAACAAGAGCGAGATGTCCACCGGCTACGCCACGCTCTATGGCGACATGGCCGGCGGCTTCGCCGTGATCAAGGACGTCCCGAAGACCATGGTGTATGACATATGCAGATGCATCAACCGGCTCGCAGGAAAAACAGTCATCCCGAGGCGCATGCTCGTCAAGGCGCCTACCGCGGAACTGCGGCCCAATCAGAAGGACAGCGATTCCCTGCCTGCCTATCCCGTGCTCGATCCGATCCTCAAGGCCTATGTGGAGGACGACAAGGAGTTCGGTGAGATGCTCAAAATGGGCTTCGACCGCAAAACCGTTGAGCGCGTGATCCGGCTCGTGGATTCGAGCGAGTATAAGCGCCGTCAGGCCCCTCCGGGCGTCAAGATCACACCTCGGGGGTTGGGGAAAGACAGAA
>DASWAB010000370.1:0-4148 GCA_036391375.1 Nitrospirota bacterium | reverse complement strand
ACCGCCGGACTGCTGCGTATTGCCTCCTGAACCTCCGCAGGCTGAGAAAAGGCTTGCTAATAGAATGATGCAAATTGCAAAGAGACAGCGCGATGAGGGACGAGCCATTGTCTGAACTCCTTTCGTCAGGCGTATTTTTGTTACTAAGTTAAATGCAATACTGATGCCATTATTTATCTTATTGATTTGATAAATATTAAAGGTCAAGGGCCATGCCGGGGATGGGTGATATGACGCCGTTTCTGGTTAAAACACCCACCCTACCAAATGGTTTGTACGCTGCCGGGGCCGATGGCGGGGGCGCCTCCGTAAGAGAAGGTGGCGGACCCGTCGTGGGTCACCGTAGCCCCGTTCGGAAGATGACAGACAAGGGCGCAGTTTCCCGCCCGGTTTCCCGAACCAGCGAAGACCGGATAGTTGAAGCCCGTGCCGGGCAGGACGCTGACGACCCGGGTGTCGAAGTTGATCAGGCGCTTGTGCGACCCCGATATTCCATTGTTTCTCACTCCGTGCGGATCGTGGCAGACGGAGCAGTTGGCATAGATATAGTAAATCGTGTTGTTCGCGTCCGTTATGGCCTGGAGATGGCCGCTGTGCCCTCCTCTGAATAAAGAATTTTTCTGGAACGTGACGTCCGATAAGATGCTGCTTTCATAATGACAGTCGTAGCAAAGCTGAAAGTTGCTCGAGTTGTAAAGAGAGCCGTCGTTCGTCGTCTTGTACTGGTCCCGCAGGATCGGCGCATACTTCGAGCCGTGCGGTCCGCGCGACCCGGAGCCGCCGTTCGCAACGCTCTCATCACTGTGGCAGTCCGTGCAGTAAATCATGCTGGAAGTCGTGAAAGGCATGATGAGGCTCGGAACGTCGGCGCTCAAGCCGATTGCCGCAACGGGGTGGAAGGATGGATTATTTTGCTGAAATTTCATAAGGAGGTTTGCCTCATTGATGACCCGCGGGATGGGCGGGAATATGGACTGCGGGGTGGGGCTTGCATGGCACTTGAAACAGATCTCATATTCGTTGACCGCGGGTTTTATAAAAGAATAATTTATGGTTATTCCGCTCACCCCGTCCAGCCTGCCGGACGCGGTCGGCGGCGTTGTCGGTTTATTGTTGTTGGTTTTGTGAGGGTCATGACAGTCAACACATACCACGTGGTTGTTGATGAGCCCGGTTTCCCTCGGGTCGTGGGTGCTGCCGGTAAGAGCATGCCGTGATGTGTTGTTGAGTTCTGCGAAGATGTTTTTGATCCCGGGCACCATGCTCCCGTTATGACAGGGATAGCAGACCCCGTCATCGGTTGGCGGGTTGCACGGTCCAAGCGCCGTATAACAGTTCAGGAGTCTCGCCGTCCCTGTCGCATTGTGAGAGGTATGGCAATTTTCGCAGCCGTTTTGCTGTACCGTCGTCCAGTTGAATGCAGTGCCGGCTCCGGTCAGAGGCCAGGGGTTGGGGGCCACTCCATTCCAGGTATCCAATGAGGTATTGTGCGGCGTAGCCGCCCATCCATTCATCATATGGCACCGCGTGCAGAGTCCGGAATTCACCCCGTTTACCGAAAGGAAATTTCCATTGGTATTGTCGTGAGGGTCATGGCAGGTGGTGCAGTGCATGGTGCCGTTTCCATAAAAAAGAAGTCCCGACGGCAGGACAGGGGAAAGCTCCGGGTTGGGAAGAGAATTATAATAGGAAAAAGAAACCGGGTGGTCGCCTGAGAGCGTAGTGCCGAGGTATGAAGGACGCCCCGACGGGATTCCTCCCGCAACGGTCATCGAGATTCCCCCCGACGGCTTAATGACCTCTCCGAGGGCAATTGTGCCGTCGTGGCAGCTCAGACAGAGCCGCGACGGCCCGGTCGGCTGCGACTGTATGGCTATCAACGTGGTGCTGCTGTAAAGCGTGTAGTTGACAGCTTGCAGATTTTTGTTCCAGAGCGGCGTCCTGGGCGACGCATTATGCGGGGTATGACAGAACACGCATATCCTGTTTTCAGTGAGCGCCTTGATGGTTCCGGGGCCGGTTATCGAAAGGTTATGCTTGGTGTTCAGGATATTGGTCGCGTTGAGCGGCCCCCCGGCAAAAACTCCGATGACCAGCAGCAGCAGTGATAAGGCGCGGGCAAGCATCTTCATCGCGGATTCCCCGTCAGTTGAAAAATCTGCACTCTCTGGTTATAGGTGTCGCAGACATACAGCTTGTTTTGATCGTCCAGAAACAAACCCGAGGGCAGCCAGAATCCCCCCTGTCCCGTCCCCTGGCCTCCGATGGTAAAAAGGAAGTCGCCTTTCAGGTTGAAGAGCTGGACGTTGTCGAACAGGGCGTCAACGACGTAGATGACGCCCGCTTTGTCCACCGCTATCCCTTTCGGCATGGCGAAGTCGCCGGAGCCGTTGCCGTGGTGGCCGAAAGACGACAGGAACGCTCCGGATGCGTCGAATACCTGGACCCTGAAGTTCATGGCATCGGTCACATAAATGCGCCCGTCCGGGGAAGTCGTGACATGGGTCGGAAGATTCAGCTGTTCGTTCTTCTCGCCCCGTTCGCCGAACGAAAAGAGAAGGCTGCCCTTGCTCGTATATGCATATATCTTGTTGGCGGTGGTATCGACGGCGTACAGGATTTTTTTCTCGTATGAATATGACAGCCCCGTCGGTCTTCGAAGCTCGGCGTAGCCGGCGCTCTTTATTGTAAACAAGCGCTCGCCCCTGCGGTCAAAGACGAATATGGCGCCCTTGATGGAATCCGACACATACAGCCTTGAGTCCTCATCGAACGCCACGCCTACGGGAGACCGCAATTCCTTTTCGCCGGCGCCGTAGATCTTCCGGTATTTCTGTTCCGACGGAATATAGAGGTGGACGCACGCACAGCCTAAATCGGCTATGGCAAGCCGGCCGTCGCGTCCTTTTGCAACGGCGACGGGGCGCACGATCATATTCTCGCCCGATCCGCCGAAGGCGATGTATTTCAACGCATTCGGGGCCTCCTTAAAGCCTTTGACTGTTGCGACGTGGCGCGCCCGCTCGGTTTTCGAATCGTCGATCCACTGGCGCGGTTCGGAAGGCGATTCGGTGATGAGCGACCACTTTGAAGCGCACCCGGCGCTCAAAACAGCGGCCGCGCAGAGGGCTGTGAAAAAGGCGGTAAGCTGTTTATGCATGATCGGGAGTGTCCATGGTCATTCAGTTTGCCATCTCGTTCAGAATGAAAAAAGAGCCGCCGTCATGACGCACTTTGAAACCCCGTCCTCTTACTTTTTTTCGGCCTTGTCCGCTTCAGATGTTTTTTGCTCCGCCGGCTCCTCTTTCACGCGGATGTCCATAATCTCGATTTTCGCGTCTTTTCTCAGTTCCTGCTCCCATTCTTCCATTCTCTTGTCCTGGGCGGGGACTTTAAGCTTCGTACCCACGCTCTCCTTGGCCTCGTCGAACGTCATCGTCCTCTCGGCGGAATACTTTTCCAGCCTGAGGATGTGGAGCTCGTTCGGCATCGTGATCACGCCGGAGAGTTCGCCTTCCCGCAGCTTTTTTGCCGCCTCATACAACTCTTTTTGCTTGCCCTTTTGGAGTTTCATGTCACGGACGATAAATGATCCGTCGAGGATGAGGCTGTAGGGATTTCTCTTGGCATCCGCCTTTATTTTACGGAGCAGTTCGTGGGCCTTTTTCTGCGAGGCCTTGCCTTCGTTCTTCAGCACCCAGACATCGGTAACCGATACTTTCTCCGGCAGGATGTACAGATGTTTCTCCTTTTCGTATTCCTTCCTCACGTCCTCCTCGGGGATAACGACCTTGGCCAGTACCTCCCGTGAATAGTTGAGCTCGATGAGGAGGCCCCGCTCGATCTCGGCGCGCAAATCCGCCTCCGTAACATGTTCCTGGGAGAGATAATCGCTGTATTGTTTGTCGCCGCCCACGTTCTCCTTGAAATTGTCGATTGCCATGTCGATCTTATCGGCGCCGATGCTGAGGCCATTTTTCTTCGCCTGTTGATAGGCGAGTTCCTGCAGGGCCAGCTTGTCCAAGGCCCGTTGCTTGCGCTCTTCCAGGGTCTCCGGCACAGGCCCGTTTTTCGGAGGCAGACGGTTCATCATCCTAATAAGCGAGGCCATGGGCACTTCCACCCCGTTGACCTTCTCAACGATGATT
>DASWAB010000369.1:0-11350 GCA_036391375.1 Nitrospirota bacterium | reverse complement strand
TCGCTGATCCTTCTCGTGCTGAAGTGGAAAAAGGCGTGATTAAGGATCTGTTAGGTTTTCAATGATGACCAACCGTGTTCTCGTGGCCATGAGCGGCGGGGTCGACAGCTCGGTGACTGCCGCGCTTCTCCTGAAGCAGGGGATGGAAGTCGAAGGCGTCACCATGAAGCTGACCGCCGGGGTGTGCTGCGACATCGGCTCTGCCCAGGCCGTTTGCGGCCGCCTCGGCATCCCGCACCATATAGTCGATGCCCAGGCCGAGTTCTCTCAAAACATCATCAATGATTTTATCTCAGAGTACCGCAGTGGCCGCACGCCGAACCCGTGCATCAGGTGCAATGACCTGGTTAAATTCAACCTCCTTTTGCAATACGCGCGGTCGAACGGTTTCGATCATCTCGCCACCGGACACTACGCCCGCATTGAACGGGACCCTCGGTCATCCCGCTTTCTATTGAAAAAAGGCGTCGATGAAGGCAAGGACCAGAGCTACTTCCTGTATCGTCTGACCCAGGACCAGATGAAGGGCATTCTTTTCCCCCTCGGCGGTTTGCGCAAGACACATGTTCGGACGCTTGCGCGCGAGCTTGCGCTTCCCGCCGCGGACCGGCCGGAAAGCCAGGAGATCTGTTTCGTTCCTCACGATGACTATCGCTCCTTCCTTAAGGATCGGGCGCCCGAAACGGTTCGGCCCGGCGAGATCGTCCTGACCGACGGCGCTGTCGTCGGAAAACACGAGGGCATCGCGTTCTTTACCGTGGGCCAGCGCAGACATCTCGGCGTGGCTGCGGGCGAACGGCTCTATGTCGTCAGGATCGAACCGGGCAGGAACCGCGTGGTCCTCGGCAAACGCTCCGAGCTTCAAACCCCGGAAATGACGGTATCGGCCCCGCATTTTATCCTCTTCGATGAACTCCGCGAGGCGATGCGCGTTAGCGTAAAGATCCGCTACCGATCTCCTTTTGTTCCTGCTTCGATAGAGCCTGGGGGTCCCGGCAGCGTTCGGGTCGTATTTCAACAGCGGGTGTTTGGCGTCTGTCCGGGCCAGGCGGCAGTATTCTATGATGAAGATATCGTGGCGGGCGGCGGGATCATCGAGGCGACAAAAACCGCATGATTGTTCTGTTGACAATTCAGCCGGCGCGCATTAGAATCCCACGCAGTCCGGAAAAGACAAAGGATATCACCTCAAGGAGAAGAACGTGGCGATTACCGTAAAGGGCCCCATCGTCGAGATGGACGGCGACGAAATGACGCGGATCATCTGGAAGATGATCAAGGAAAAACTGCTCTTTCCCCATCTTAGGATGGACCTCAGGTACTATGATCTTGGCGTTACACACCGTGACGAGACCGATGACCAGGTGACGATCGACGCTGCGAACGCCGTAAAAGAGCATGGGGTGGGCGTCAAATGCGCAACGATCACGCCGAATGCCGCGCGCGTGAAGGAATACAGCCTCAAGCAGGCCTGGAAAAGCCCGAACGGCACGATCCGCTCCATCCTCGACGGCACGGTCTTTCGCAAGCCCATCATCGTGAAGAACGTCCCGCCGGCCGTGCGGAGCTGGAAAAAGCCGATCAGCATCGGGAGACACGCCTACGGCGATATCTATAAATCAGTAGAGTACAAGGTGCCGGGAGCGGGGAAGGCGGAACTCCTGTTCACGCACGCATCGGGCGAGCGCGTTTCCCTCGCAATCCACGAGTTCAAGGGGCCGGGCGTGATCATGGGCATCCACAATACCGAGAAGTCCATCCGGAGCTTTGCCCGGGCCTGCATCAACTACGCGCACGGCGAGAGGTGCGATCTTTGGTTCGGCGCGAAGGACACGATCTCCAAGACCTATCATGCCTTCTTCAAAGAGGTCTTTGACGAAGAGGCGGGGTCGAAGAAGAGCGAATTCGACAAACTGGGGATCAGGTACCGCTACATGCTGATCGACGACGCGGTGGCGCAGATCATGAAGGCGGAGGGCGGCATGCTCTGGGCCTGCATGAATTACGACGGGGACGTGATGAGCGACATGGTGGCGTCCGGTTTCGGGAGCCTCGGACTCATGACCTCGGTGCTTGTCTCTCCAGAGGGCAAGTATGTGTATGAAGCCGCCCACGGCACGGTCATGCGCCACTACTACGAGCACCTCAGGGGGAATCCCACGTCCACGAATTCCGTGGCCTCCATCTTTGCCTGGACTGGCGCGATCGCCCGGCGCGGTGAAATGGACGGAACACCCGCAGTGATTGAGTTTGCGCGTAAGCTCGAGGCCGTTGTGGTCGGCGCCATCGAGGGAGGGACGATGACCAAGGACCTCGCGGCCATCGCAGAGCCAAGGCCCGCGAAACACGCGCTCACCGAGGAGTTTATTGAAGCAGTGGCAAGGAAATTATAGCTGCTGTCCCTGAAGCGCCATTCCCTCCCTGCGCCAGGAGACCTGTTTTCAGGAGGCAGGAACAAGGCGATTCCCTGCCCGCCGATCCGGGCTTTTGAAAAGCCGTCCCCCGGCCCCCCTTGCCCTTCATGAGGAAGCAGTTGACAATCGCTTTTACCCCATGCTACAATTTCAGCACCATTCGGGGGTGCAATGGCAGGGGAAAAGATACTCGACATTGACGACAGTCCGACCGTCCAGCGGCTGATCGAGATGATCCTGTCTTCGCAGGGCTACCAGGTTGTCCTTGCGGCCGACGGCGAAGAGGGCATCGCAAAAGCGAGGTCCGAACGACCCGCGGTGATCCTCGTGGATTTCGTCATGCCGAAGATGAACGGGTTCCAGGTCTGCAAAATCCTGAAAGACGACCCCGAGTTCAGGGACACTCCCATCATCCTGGTAACCTCCAAGGGCGACAAGGTCGGCAGCAAGTTCGTCGATGTCCTCGGCATTACCGAATATTTTACCAAACCGTTTCAGCCGGAAGAACTCCTCGCCAAAATCCGTGAAGTTATAGACAAAGGAAAACAGCCCCCCCCGTCCCCGGCCATGGGATTGAAAACGGAAATCAGGCCGCCGGAGCCGCCCCCGCCGCCGCAGGCCGCGCGCCCCCGTGAGGGCGGCCTCGAGGCAACGGTACGAAGCCTCGTGGGGCAGGCGCTCGACGATTTCGTGAGAAGCGTGCTTCCCGGAATTATTCGACAGGAAATGGTCAGGGCGCAGCATGGCGCAGAAACCAGCGCAGGCATTCAGGGAAATCTGGCGACCGTCAGAATCGTGGAAGTGATGCAGATGCTCGGGCTCCAGCGCCAGACCGGCAGGCTGACGATAAAGCGGGGCGAGGACGGCGTCGAAGTGTATTTCAAGGACGGGGCCGTTATCCTTGCCTCGGGAAACGGCAACGGGGGCGCTTCCGCGGTAGAGGTGCTGCTCAAACGGTCCTGCAGACTGGGCGACGAAAGCCTCCGGCAAGTCCTGCGCATCGCGGGGATGACGTCGCAGCCGATCGACTGCGTCCTCGCACAGGAAAAATTGCTCGACCAGAGGACCTTTGCAGAATGCGTCAGGCGGCACACGGAGTCAGCGGTATACAAGACCATGGCCTGGAAGGACGGAAGATTCTTTTTCGAAAAGGTCGCCCCTCCTGCATTCGCAGGGGCGGCGCCGCTGAAGGTCGACGAGCTGCTTTTAGAAGGCGCCCGGCGGGTGGACGAGTGGACTCTTATTCAGCAGAAGATCCCGGATCTCAGCGTTGTGTTCGAACCCTTGCTCGGCAATGCGGAAGAACTTGCGGCGCGCGGCATGAGCGAAATCGATGCGAAGGTCTTTTCGCTTATCAATGGACGGCGGACGATTCAGGAGATCATTGATCTGCTCGCGCTGGGGGAGTTCGATGTGGTGAAGAGCGTGTTCATTCTGTATTCGGTAAACCTGATACGGCGAAAGCGATAAGTTTTTTGAGGAGAAGAGGGCGCGTAAGGAGACGGAAATAATACGAAAACTTGACACTCCCAAAGAAATGTGTTACTTTTTACTATCTGAAAAAGGAGACCAGCATGGCCAAAATACTCGTAGCAGATGACAGCATGGCGGAGCTCCAGATATTTCGGCAGGCGCTCCAGCCGACGGGCCATACGATCATCACCGCTTTGGATGGAGAAGCGGCGGAAGCAAAGGCGCGGTCCGACAAGGTGGACTTGATCATTCTCGACGTCATCATGCCGAAAAAAAATGGTTTTCAGGTCTGCAGAGATATCAAAAGCGATGAAAAGCTAAAGAGCATACCGGTCATCATGGTAACATCGAAAGATCAGGAGAGCGACAAATTCTGGGGGATGAAACAAGGCGCGGATGAATATTTAACCAAGCCGTTTAAAGCCGAAGATCTGCTCAAGGCGGTTAAAAAATACATCTGATCCTTGGAGGGGGGCCGTTTGGCCGAGTTTGACAACGATGTCACCGCCAATGTGATAGATGTGCCGCCGGAAGAGGAGATGAGAGTTTGCCTCTTCTCGATGGGAGAAGAGAGTTATGCTATCCCGGTAGAGTCGATGGCGGAAATCATTATCCCTCAAAAAATTTTTACTGTTCCGACCACTCCTGCCCATGTCCTCGGCGTCATCAACCTGCGAGGAAACATTATTCCGATTGTCGACATACGTCCCCTGCTTTCCGCGCCGCAATCGTCTGCTGCCGGCCAGATCGCTCTTCTCAAGCACGGAGCCATGGCCATCGGCATCATCGTCGATAGCGTTTCCGAAGTGGCCGGGGTGCCGGTGAGCAGCGTTCAGGCGATTCCCGCTGATTCTCACGCGGAGCCCGGCAGAGATGTGAGCCGCTTTCTCAAGGGTATCATCCAGCGCGAGGCAGGCGTGGCGGCGCTCCTGGATATCGAACGGATTTTTGATGAAATCAAGCTGACATGAGATGGAGTAATGCTTGTCTCGTTCACGGTCGGGGGGCATCTTACTACCTGGGGCAGAGGGGCGGCGGAGGAGAACGCGGATGACGCGACGCCGTTCAAAGAACACCCTAACGTAAAAAAGGAGTAGAACTATGAAGAGTCCTTTCTTTCGGATGAGCATCAGGACCAAGATCGTATTCATGATCATCGGCATGTTGGTGCTTTTCGGGGCCGCTACCCTCAGTTTCATCTATGTCCAGGTGCAGAATACGCTCCGGGGTGAAGCGATCAACAAAGTGCGCATCGTGGCCGACGGCCTGAGCGTCAAGGCGGTGCAGCCGGTGCAGGTTGAGGACCTGAACGCCCTTCAGCTCATCCAGGGCGAAGCCATCAGTCAGCCCGAGGTGGCATACTGCTTTATCCGGGACGGCAGAGGGCGAGTGCTCTCGTCGTCTTTCGCGGGGAACGCGGTTCCGCCAGCGCTCCAGACGATCAACGTCTTAAAACCGGGCGAGTCCTTTCGCACCGAATCCGCGACTATTACCCTGAAAGAGAGCGTCATCGACGTTATCGACATCGCCTCCCCGATCGCCGGAGGCACCCTCGGCACCGTGCACGTGGGCCTGAATATGACGCTCATTAAGTCCAACATCAGAAACCTCCTCGCCTACATCATCGCTGTGGGGATCGTGGCGCTGGTCATTGTGTCGGCCTTCACCATGGTGATGTCGGCCGTCACGATCGCCCCGGTGAAGGATCTTATGCGGGTCGCCGAGGCCCTCGGACGCGGCGACCTTACGAAAAAGGCGAACGTGACCACAGGCGACGAACTCGGCCAGTTGGGAGAGACCCTGAACCGCACGATCGACCGGCTTGCCGGCTTGATTCAGACCGAGTCGGACCGCGACAAGATGCAGCACCAGGTCATGGATCTGCTCTCGGTCGTGAGTTCGGCCGCGGAGGGCGACCTTACCGTAAAGGCGGAAGTGACCGCGGACGCATTAGGCTCGGTGGCCGACGCGTTTAACCTGATGATCAACGGTCTTACGATGCTCGTCACCCATACGAGCGATGTGGCAACCGAGATCCAGCGCTCCACAACGGACATTCTCTACTCCGCTGAGCGTATGCGGGCGGGCGCGGAACAGCAGGCGGCCCAGATCCGGGAAGCATCGGAGGCCGTGAACGCCATGTCCCATACCACCCAGCGGATGGCCGAAAACGCAGAGGCCGCGACCCAGACCTCGGTCAAAGCCACCCAGGCGGCCGTCAAAGGCGGCGCGTCCGTGGCGGAGACGATCAAGGGCATGCAGCGCATCCGGGCCACGGTGCAGTCTACCGGAAAGAAGATCAAGGGCCTCGGCGAACGCTCGCTCGAGATCGGCGCCATTATCGAGGTAATCAACGAAATCGCGACCCAGACAAACCTGCTTGCGCTGAACGCAGCAATTGAGGCGGCAAGGGCCGGGGAGCAGGGCAGGGGGTTCGCCGTGGTCGCCGACGAAGTGCGGAAACTCGCCGAACGCGCCGCGCGCGCTACGAAGGATATCACCGGCCTCATCAAGGGCATTCAGGTGGAGACGAGCGAGGCCGTGACCGTCATGGAGGAGGGTACCCTCGAGGTGGAGGAAGGCACCAAGCTTGCCGACCAGGCCGGCGCGGCGCTCAGGGAAATAGAACAGATCGTCAAGCAAACCGCGTCCCTGATGGCCGACATTACGCGGGCCGCCGCCGGACAAGTGAAGTCAACGGTAAGCGTCGTGCAGGCAATGGACAGTATCTCCCACGTTACCCAGGAAACTACCCAGGGCGTGCAGGACACTGTGGCCACCATCGGCGGACTGGCAGAACTGACAAAGCGTCTGAACGACGCCATCGGCAGGTTCAAGCTCGGCAAGGAGCAGTCCGCGTCCGCTGCTCCCGAGATCGCGCTTCCGCCACTTGAAATATCGCCGGCCGCGGAACCCGTGGCTGCCAGCGATGAGGAAATCAAGCTCGGATTCATTGAATAGACCGTATGAGCGGGCCCTTGGATAAATCAAGCATCGTTGAATTCTTTCTCGTCGAGGCTGGCGAGCACCTCCAGAACATGAACACGGGGCTGCTGGCTCTTGAGAAGAGTCCGGGAGACGCGGCCATAATCGACGAACTCTTCCGCGCCGCGCACACCCTCAAGGGATCTGCCGCCATGATGGGCTTCCAGGGCGTCAGCGATGTTGCGCACAAGGCAGAGGACATGCTCGGCCTGTTCCGCTCCGGCGCCATTCCTATCTGTAAGGACACCCTCAATTTTCTCTTCGACTGCGTTGATGCCGTGAAACTCATGGTGGACGGCATCGCAGCCAATCAGCCTGAAGACCAACTCGTGGCAGAGAGCATCGGGCGGGCGTATAAGGACATCGTTGAACGGCTCCAGACGACATCGCCTGCCGAACCCCTCCTGGAAGAGGAAGTCGCCGCCATCCGGACCCAGCCGTCCGCGCTGGAAACAGAGAAGGACGATCTCGATCTGGCATGGGAAAGGACCTTCGACTCCGGTGAGGAAACGTCCTCTGCCGCTCCGCCGCGGGAAGAGGCCGGGAGCGAGACGCCGGCGGCAGTTCCCGCGGAGAGCGAGGCCGGATCGCCGGTATGGGAGGCTCCTCCGGAACCGGCGCCAGCTATCGATGTTGATGAGACCGCAGCGACGTCGCCTGAGACGCTCTCTGATGAGGAACTGCCGCTTCAGCAGGAGATCGAGGAGGCCAAAAAGAGCGGCATCCATGAAAAACGCGGCGTCGGGCGCCGCGCCACGGACACGGCGGAGCTGGAAAAGCAGTTCATCCGCGTCAATATCGACCGGCTCGACAACCTCATGAACCTCGTGGGCGAAATGATTGTCAACCGGAACCGGCTCGCGCGCCAGGTCGATTTCATCAAAACGCTTCGGGAAGAGCTTGCCTTCAGCCAGGGCCGCCTTCTCCGTGAGATCAAGAAATTCGAGGAAAAGTATGAGTACACGCTGAGTGTCGAGCCGACGGACCGGATGGAAGCGGAGGAGCGCGCCGGCGACTTCCTTGAGCTTGAGTTCGACCGGTACGACGACTTTAACCTTCTGTCGCGCAAGCTTGCGGAGATCACGAACGATACGAACGAAATTATGGATGAGCTTTCCGGGTTTTTTGACTCGTTCGAACTCGACACGGCGAGGATTTCCACCATTACGACGAACCTCCAGAACGAGATCACCTTGGCCCGCATGGTCGAAGTGGACAAGCTCTACCAGATGTTCCAGCGGCCCGTCCGCGACATCGCGCAGGACGAGGGCAAGCAGGTGAAGATGGTGGTATCGGGCGGAGAGACGAAGATAGACAAGACCATTTTCGAGATTATTTCCGACCCGCTCATGCACATGATCAGAAACGCGGTGTCTCACGGCATTGAAACGGTTGACGAGCGAAAGACGCTCAAAAAGGAGCCGACGGGCTCTCTTATCCTGAAGGCCCGCCATGAAGGCAACAGCATCCTTCTCGAGATCGAGGACGACGGTCAGGGGATGGACCCGGCCGCGCTCCGGCAGGCCGCGGTGGACAAGGGGTTTATGAGCGCCGCGGAGGCCCAGTCGCTTACGGACCTCGAGGCGATCAACCTGATCTTTCGCCCCGGCTTTTCCACTGCGCAGCGGATAAGCAGGGTGTCAGGGCGGGGAGTGGGCATGGACGTGGTTTCCAACCACCTCGCGCGAATCAACGGCAGGATCGAGATCAAGACCGAAAAGGGCGTGGGCACCAAATTCGTTATCCGGCTGCCGCTAACGCTGGCGATCGCCCAGGCACTGATCGTCAAGCTGAAGGACCAGGAAATGGCGGTGCCCATGAACCTGGTGGAAGAGACAACGCGGTTTTCCTTCAAGGACATTCAACGGGCGGCCGGCGAAGAGATGGTGAGCCTGCGCGGCACGCTGATTCGGCTCCTGAAACTGAATGAGTTTCTCGGCGCGGGCAGGTTCCCGAAGAAGGATGAAAGCTACCGCCACTCCACCCTTATTCTCAGCATGGCGGAGAAGCGCATAGCGCTCATGGTCGAGGACATCACCGGCCGCGAAGAGATTGTGGTGAAGCCGCTGGGAGACTACCTCAAGGGGATCCGGTATTTCTCCGGGGCTACGCTTTCGGGAGAAGGGAACGTGCGGCTTATCATCAACATCGCGGCGTTGTTCGGCGACGAAACGGTTGTTGCGACCAAGGCCAGCGTTGGCTCGCCGACAGAGCCGCTGAACCAGGAGCTTTCCCAGCGCAAGCCGAAAGTTCTGGTGGTCGATGATTCCATCAGCATCAGAAAATACGTGCAGCGCTTCCTCGACCGCATGGGGTACGAAGTGGAGGTCGCGTCCGACGGCATGGAAGCGCTCAACATCATGGGGCGGATGAAGTTCGACGCGGTGATTACCGACCTTGAGATGCCGGTCATGCATGGATACGACCTGATGGCCGAAATGAGAAAGAACCCGGGGTTTGTGAATGTCCCCGTTATCGTGTTAACCTCGCGGGCGGGGGAAAAGCACCGGCAGAAGGCCCTGGAAATGGGGGCGCGGGATTACCTGGTGAAGCCCTTTGAGGAGCAGGAAATGCTCGGGGCGCTCAAGAAGCTCCTGAGCGGGGCAGCCGCTCTCGCAAGTCGGGCATAATCCACCCAAACTATCCTATGGACGAAGGACCGCGTTTTCTGATATTATCACTGGCGGGCGAGGGGTATGCCGTTTCCCACCGCGAGACGGCTGGAAATCACGGCTCCGCCCCTCATTGACCTGAGGCGCCTCAAAGGGCTGCGTACGAAGACAACCAGGAAATCCTAGTTCTTGATTTTGTGAGGTTATTCCATGCCGGCTAAGATTCTATTGGCAGACAAGAGCATCACCATCCAGAAGGTGGTAGAGATGCTGTTCGCGGGCAGAGAGTACGAGGTCGTGTCCGTGAGCGACGGCGAGACAGCGCTTTCCGCGGCGCAGCGCGTGGTTCCCGATGTCGTCCTGGCAGACGTTGACTTGCCGCGCGTTGACGGGTATGCGTTTGCCGAACGCCTGAAAAAAGTTCCTTCACTCGCCCGGACGCCGGTTATTTTGATGATGAGCAGGGATGATGTCTATGACGCCAGCAAGGGCAAGCAGGCGGGAATCCTCGACAACATCGTCAAACCGTTCGAATCACAGGAGCTTATCGGCAAGGTGAAAAAAGCGCTTGCCGCGGCGCCGCCTCGCCTTGCCGAGCCTTCCGCATCCCGAGCGACGGCCGACATCCCGCCCAAATCCGCAGCGCCCGCGCGGACTGCCACGACAGCGGTTCCCCCGGCGGCCGCCGCAACCAAGGCGCCGCCACCAGCAGCCACGCTGAAACCCGCGCCCGCAACGCCCAACGACATCTTTGATATTATCGACGAGGCGCCTACACCGTCCGAACTCAAGCAGGCAGCCGCGGCGGTTGAGGATGAATCGGTGTACGAAGTCGAGCCGGTGGTGGAAGAGGTGGAGGAGCCGCTCCCCCGCGAAGTGGCCAAAGCCCTGCCCATCGGCCCCAAAGCAGTTGAAGAAATGCGGGCCGGTCTGGGACTCGCCGCGTCGCAGGAAGAGGCCCAGCCGGAAATTGTTACCTTTGATGCATTTGACGACCTGGCCGAGGCCGGGCGGAGCACAGCGCCAGCAGTGAAGCCTGCAGCTCCCGCGGTTCAACCGACGCTCTCCGAGAGCGAGCTGCGGAGCATGGCCGAGGAGACCATCGCAAAGATGGCGAAAGACGTGTTTGCAAAGCTCCCGCCGATCCAGCCGCCACGGGTATCGGACGAATCGTTTCAGCGCATGGTGGAGGAAAAAGTTTCACAGATGGCGAAGGCAGCCCTGGAAAAGACGCCCGGCGCGCGGCCCCCGGCGCTTTCCCCGAGCGATATGTGGAGCGTGGCCGAAGAGGCGTTCGCCAAGATAGCGAAAGAGCTTTTTGAAAAACAGCCGCCGCCCACGCCGAAAGTTTCCGATGAAGCCATAAGGCGGGGACTCGAGGACGCGATCCGGAAGGTCGCTCGCGAGGTGGCGAAAGAAGTGATCGAGCAGGTGGCCTGGGAGGTAATCCCGCAGCTTGCAGAGCAAATGATCAAGGAAGAGATCGAACGATTGAAGGCGATGGAGCCGTAAGACGTTCGGAGCGCAGCGTACGGTGTCCGGAGCGCATAATAGAGGGGACAAGTTCCCCTCTTTTTATTCGCAGCTTATTCACAGCGGGCGCAGCAAAGGAGTGTATCGCCGATGACCTCGCGGGAATTACCCAAGACCTATGACCCTAAATCAGTGGAAGAAAAATGGTATGGCTACTGGACCGGGGGGAACTATTTTCACGCCGATGAGAACGCCGGAGGCGCCCCCTTCTGCATCGTGATTCCCCCGCCCAATGTGACCGGTTCGCTCCACATCGGTCATGCGCTCAACTCCACGCTCCAGGATGTCCTGGTCCGCTGGATGCGCATGTCCGGCAGGAACGCGCTCTGGGTG
>DASWAB010000368.1:0-4166 GCA_036391375.1 Nitrospirota bacterium | reverse complement strand
GGAAAAACCAAGTGGTATAGCAATACAGTAACATTGTGACTCTTATGAATGTAATCGCTCATCCGGCCATTTTACGCCGCAAGCGGCGGGGAATTCAACCCGGAGAACCGATTAAAAAGATTGCTATCAAAGCATGATCCTTTAAGAAAAGCATTGGAGCCTCTTAATGGTGATGCTCTGAAAGAAAAAATGAAATTAATTGTTAAAGACCTTAAAGGGCATGAAATCAAGATAAATAATAGGTTTAAAGGGTGGGAAAATCTTCAAAACGGTATAGCTGCTAAACATCAGTCTGTTGAATTCAGACGTGCAGGGGCGATAAGATATGATTTATTTAATCATAAATTTGGGAAGGAAAAAGCTGTTGATGTAAAGTTAGCCTGTGATGTAATTTCCCTTACCGATATTTATGACATAGCAATTATCGTATCTGGCGATCAGGATTATGTGCCAGCGGTTCAAATTGCGAAAGACAAGGGGAGGCACGTCGTCAATGTTTCGTTTTTAGCAAGAAACGGGAATATTTTGCCTGGTGGAGCAAGAAGATTGAATCAAGTCACAGACTGGTCATATCAAGTGCCTTATGAAACGTTAAAATCGTACCTCAATATTTCTTCTGGTCCTTCATTACCCTTATAACTTCAAACTGACCCACTACCTCAAGGGGAAAACAATTGACTGGCAGGTTGGTCTATGATATGGTAACCGGATGGCAGGCGCAAAAGTCAAACCGCGTTTAAACTACACGCTTATCTGCGACGATGTGCGCCAGGAACTGGGCGGCAAGTTCAGCCTCATGGGGCTGTTCGAGAGCATCTACGCAAACTCCTTCCCCGCCCTGCACCATCGTTTTGCCATCGTCAACGAATGGACCGGCGGGAGGGGCGAGTTTGTCGTGAAAATCAGGCTTCTCTCCCCTGACCGCGAACAGACGCTCTCCGAGTCGGAGTCGAAGCTGTCCCTCTTCAATGAAACGCAGCGGCACCGCGACATCTCGATCCGCTTCAATACAACCTTCAAGGTCCCCGGCACCTACTGGATCGAAACGCTCGTGGACAACGAACAGGCCGGCATCATCCCCCTTTCGGTCCAGATGGTAACGGAACAGAAGGTGCACTGAATTTCACCGCGAAAAGCCTCTCGGTCTTTTTTTCTCACGCTTTCATCCGTGTCAATTCGTGTCCATCCGCGGCTAACCCGTTTTTCCCCTACTCAATCACGATAATCGACGGGATGCTTTTCTTTGCGCGGAGGTCCTGCTGAAGTCTTTCCGCCGCCGCCCTGTTCGCAAAACTGCCGAGCCTCACGCGGTGCCACATGCCTTTCCCCGGCAGCTCCGAGGATGCGACGAACGCCGCGTATCCCAGCCTTTTCAGCTCTTTCGCCTTGTCTTCGGCCAATCCCTTTTCCGGGTAGGACGCAACCTGGACAGTATAGCGGAGTTTCGCGTTCGACGGCACGGGTTCTTTCTTTGCCGAAGGCCGGGGATTTTCTCCTCTCGCTTCATTCGGAGCGGCGCCCTTCTCGGCAGTTGCCTCCGTCTTTTCCTTCTGCGGCGGCTGCGCGACCGCTGTTTTTGGCGATTCGGCTGCCGCCTCTTTATGCCCGCCCCTGTCTTCCCCTCTTGCCTGCGCGTGCTTGAGGTCTATCGAAACCGTTTTGTTCCCCTTTTCGCTCAGGGTCTTGTAAAACGTGAACTCTTCCTGCGTGCGGGTGTCCCTGGACTCGATCTCCGGGAGCGGCGGCGCGGCGGCCTCGCTGTTCGCGGCCGTTTTACCGTGGTATTTTCCCACGTAATAGCCCAGGAAGAAAAAACCGACCATCAGGGCCACCCCGGCGGGTACGACGAGCAGCTTGGACAGAATGCCGCCTCGTTGATTATTCATAATTGCAATTCCCTCTTGTATACCGATAGATTCGTGAGAAGCCGGATTTCGCGCAGAGACCGTTTGTTACAGGATCATCATCGCGTCGCCGTAGCTGTAAAACCGGTATCCCTTCTCCGCCGCTGTCCGGTACGCGGACAGAACATTCTCCCTGCCGGCGAACGCCGACACCAGCATGACGAGCGTCGACTTCGGCAGGTGAAAGTTGGTGATGATGCCGTCGGTCGCATTGAACCGATAGCCGGGGTAAATGAACAGGTCCGAGTTCCCTTCGCCGGCCTCGACCACGCCGTTGTCCCGCGATGCGGTCTCGATCGCGCGCACGCTCGTGGTGCCCACGGCGATCACCCTTCTGCCTTCGGACCGGGCGCGGTTGACGGCGTCCGCCGAATCCGGGGGCACCGAATAGCGCTCAGGGAGCATCCGATGGTCGGCAATCGCATCGGCCCTCACCGGCTGGAACGTGCCGGGCCCCACGTGCAGCGTGACGTACGCGAACATAACGCCCTTCTCCCTCAAACGCCGGAGGAGCCCGGGCGTAAAGTGCAGGCCTGCCGTTGGGGCGGCGACCGCGCCTTCGCGCGACGCGTACACGGTCTGATACCGCTCCGCATCTTCCCGAGCTGGTTCGCGTTTTATATAGGGAGGGAGCGGCGTCCGGCCGACCTCGGCCAGGACTTCGCGGATGTCTTTGGTCCCGTGAAAGCGAACCGTCCTGACGCCGTCAGCGCCTTCCTCAACGATTTCCGCGTCAATCCCTTCCGCGATATGCAGGCGTTTCCCTTTTTCGGAGCAGCCCTTGACCAGCGCGCCCCAGAGATTGCGGTCCCGCTCCCTGAGCAGAAAAATCTCCGCCTTGCCGCCCCCCCGTTTCTTCGCGAGCAGCCTGCACGGAAAGACCTTCGTGTCATTTAAAACGAGAAGGTCGCCGCGCAAGAGATAGCGGTCAATGTCCGCGAAGACAAGGTGCTCGACGCAGCCTGAGCCGCGCTTCATGATCATGAGTCGTGATTGGTCGCGCAGGGGAGCGGGCTCCTGGGCGATGAGGGACTCCGGAAGGTCGTAGTCGAAATCGGAAAGCTTGAGCCGGTCCGTAACAGGCGAAATCATGGAAGGATAGTACCATATTGCCTTGCTTCGATAAACAATAAAATTACTCCAGCGACCGCTTCCATCCGGCCTGCAATTCCTCGTACGAGATCATGAGGCCGTTGCTGATCGCCTTGCCGGTGTCCGCTCCCGAGGCAAGTTCATCCAGCACGGCCCTGACACGATACATGCCGAATGAATCGACCAGGTACCGGACCGCCGAGAGGCTGAACAGATACGGGTACGCCGCCTGGCCGGGACCCAGTCCCATGAAGGAGCCTTCCAGATTCGAGAGCAGCGGAAGTTTTCCTTCCCCGGCGGCATTCCTGAGCAGGTCTCGCTGCCGGCCATCGAGTTCTTTCCCCTCGAAGTACTGGGCCAGCCCCTCGTTCAGCCAGGCGGGGCATTGCGGCGTTATGGCGCGCACGACCGCATGCGTGTATTCATGATACAGGAGTTTCCGAAGCCCCGGCGTCTCCTGTTCAATGCCGCCGATGGGGATGCGTATCTTCCCGTCGTAGACGCCGGAGCTCCAGCCGGGCGCGTCGGTCACTTCCTGAAACTGCCGGCCGGAGTAGAGGATCACCTGGATCTCCCGCTCGGGATAGGAGGACAAGGCGCGCCCCACCTCGCCGTACGCGTCTTCCAGAATCCGCAGGACGATCTTGCCCGCCTCGATCTTTTCCCTCCCCTCATACTTGGTCAGGAAGTGGCTCGTGACGTCGCGGTTGAAGTCTTTCTCGGTTCTGTGCTCCCTGCGGATGCGTTCAAGCCTCGCGCGCAGGGCGGCGTCGGACGGGTTCAACGCGACGGTTTTCTCCCAGTACGATGCGGCCGTTTCGAGGTCATCCCTGCGGTAATAGAGCTCGCCGAGGAACTGGTACGCGACAGGCTCGCGGGGGTTGAGCTCCGCGGCCTTCGTCAGCTCCCGCTCCGCCTCTTTCTCGTCGCGCAGCCGGAAGTAAGCGATCCCGAGGCCGAGGTGCGCGGCGGGGTTTTCCTCATTATACCGGATTGCCTCGGCAAAGGAGTCGCGGGCCGTCTCGAAATTGCCGTTCTTCATCTGCTCTATTCCGTTCCGGATAAGCCGCGCGGCGGTGTTCTGCTCGGCGGTCTGGGCATAGGCAGCGGCGGTCAGCACGATAAGCGTCTGAACGCAGAATAGAATGCGATAAGCGTGTCTCATCGGAT
>DASWAB010000367.1:0-8135 GCA_036391375.1 Nitrospirota bacterium | reverse complement strand
ACAGGACTTCGTGGCCGTCTTTGAGCAGCCGTTCACACAGGTGGGACCCCAAAAATCCCGCTCCGCCGGTGACAAGTATCCGCATTGTTCTCCCTTCAAATCCGCTTGGAGCATGGCGCATAGGGCATGAAGCGAATCTTCTCCGGTTCTACTCCCTGCGCTCTCCCCTATGCACTTTGCGCTATTTTCTTCCGATGCCGTAGTAGGTGAATCCCATTTTCCGGAGTTCATCCGGATTGTAGATGTTTCTGCCGTCAAAGATGACCGGGCTTTTTAAAAGCTTCTTTATTTTTTGAAAATCGGGCGCCCGGAACTCGCTCCATTCGGTTACGATCGCGAGCGCATCCGCGCCGCGGAGCGCTTCATAGTTGTCTTCCGTATACGTGATCCTGTTCTTGAAAATCCTGGCCGCCTCGGTCATGGCGACGGGGTCATGCGCCTTGACCGCCGCGCCCGCGCGGAGAAGGTTGTTGATGATGACCACGGACGGGGCCTCCCGCATGTCATCGGTCTTCGGTTTGAACGAAAGGCCCCACACCGCGATGGTCTTTCCGGCGAGCGGCTTCCTGTTCGATGCTTTATTCCTGGGGCCGGGAGAAGCAAGGTGCCGCCGGATGAGAGAGGAGAGAACGCTCTTCTGGTGCTCGTTCACCGCTTCCACGGCCTTCAGGACTTTTGCGTCGATGCCGTATTCCCGCGCGGTCTGGACCAGGGCCTTTACGTCCTTGGGAAAGCAGGAGCCGCCGTATCCGACCCCGGGAAAAAGGAATTCGAACCCAATCCTCCGGTCGAAGCCCATCCCTCTCCGGACGCTGTCTATATCGGCCCCCAGCCCCGCGCAAATAACGGACATTTCATTGATAAACGATATCTTGGTGGCCAGCATGGCGTTCGACGCGTATTTTGTCATCTCTGCGCTCCGGACGTCCATGACGAGGATGCGGTCCCCCTTTCGGACGAACGGCGCGTACAGGTCTGTCATGATTTCCTTCGCGCGAGCGTTGTCTGCGCCGATGACAACACGGTCGGGTTTCATGAAATCCTCGATTGCAGCGCCCTCTTTCAGAAACTCGGGGTTGGAGACCACATCGAACTTCTGTCTTGTCTTGTCCGCAACGGCCGACTTCACTTTCTCCGCCGTGCCGACCGGCACCGTGCTTTTGTTGACGATGAGCTTGTAGCCGTTCATGTATTTGCCGATCTCCCGCGCCGCGCCGAGCACGTAGTTGAGGTCCGCCGAGCCGTCTTCTCCCGGCGGAGTGCCCACGGCGATGAAGATAATGTCTGAGTTTCTTACGGCGATGGACATGTCCGTGGTAAAAGACAAACGGCTGTGGGCCGCGTTCCGTTTGACCAGTTCTTCCAGGCCCGGCTCGTAGATGGGCACGGCGCCGGATTCAAGCATCTCGATCTTTCTTTTGTCGATGTCCATGCAGATGACGTCGTTGCCGCTCTCGGCAAAACAGGTGCCGGTCACCAGCCCGACGTATCCGGTGCCGATTACAGATATTTTCATGCCTTCTCCCCGTGTCTATGTTCTCTGGGCATAATTACGTTCGATCCATTTCGTATAGTCGCCGCTTCTGATGCTCTCCACCCATTGATGGTTCCTGAGATACCAGCCGATCGTCTCGCGCAAACCGGATTCGAACTGATGCCTCTGCCGCCAGCCAAGTTCCTGCTTGATCTTGTCGCAGTTGATGGCGTAACGCCGGTCATGTCCCGGCCGGTCGCCGACGAACGTGATGAAATCCTTGTACGTGCGGAGTGGCGAGCGCGGAGTGCGAAGTGCGGGGTTGTCTTTTGCAGGGGACAGTTCTTCCAGCGCGTCGCAGATGGCATTGACGACCTCGATATTCTGTTTTTCGCACTCGCCTCCGATGTTGTACGTTTCCCCCGCCCTTCCCCTGCCAAGGATCAGCCATATTGCCTCGCAGTGGTCCTCGACATAGAGCCAGTCCCGGACGTTCTTCCCGTCCCCATAGACCGGCAGGGGCTTCCCCTCGAGGGCGTTTAAGATCATCAGCGGGATCAGCTTTTCGGGAAAGTGAAAGGGGCCGTAATTGTTCGAGCAATTGGAGACGGTCACCGGGAGCCCATACGTGTGATAATACGCCCTCACCAGATGGTCCGAGGCCGCTTTGGACGCCGAATACGGGCTTCTGGGGTCATAGGGGGTCGTTTCGAAAAAATAGCCGGTCTCGCCCAGGGAGCCGTAGACCTCGTCGGTGCTGATATGATGGAACCGCACGTCCGTTCGATTGCCCCAGAGCTGGCGAGCGGTCTCAAGCAGAGTAAACGTGCCGTTGACGTTGGTTTCGACGAAATCCTTGGGCCCGAAGATCGAGCGGTCCACATGACTTTCAGCCGCGAAGTGCACCACGCCCGTGATGCGGTATTTCTCAAAGACCTCCTTGACCCTCTCATAATCGCGGACGTCGCCGCGCTCGAAGATATAGCGCGTCCCTCCGAACTTCTTTTCGATGTCCGTCAGGTTCAAAAGGTTCCCGGCGTAGGTCAGTTTGTCGTAATTGACAAGGCGGCCCTGGAAATCCGTCTTCTCCAAAACGTACCTGATGAAGTTGGATCCGATGAAACCCGCGCCCCCGGTCACCAGGATGTTTGAAGAGGTCGCGTTACGGACTTCGGTCGCAACAGTATTCCGGTTTCTGTTCATGATCCGAATTTACTCTCCCGTAAGAATGAGGTTACTGATTCTTCCCAGGCGGGAATGGCGACCCTCAGCTCGGCGGCAAGCTTTCCGTTGGTCATGGCGGAAAACTTCGGCCGCTTCGCGGGAAGATTGAATGCATCCATGGACACGGGCCGTATGAATTTGGCGACGCCCAGCCGTTGCAGGACAAATTTTGCCCACTCGTACCGCGAGCAGTAGCCGGTGTTTGTCAGATGGTATCGGCCCGTCATTCCCTGTGCGAGCGCTTTGAGCGCCATGTCCACCACGGTATCGGTATGGGTCGGCACGGAAAACTCGTCGCACGCGATTTTGAGATATTCATTCTGTCTTGTCCATTCGGCAAGCTTATAAATGAAATTCTGCTTCCCCTCGCCGAAAACCCAACTGAGCCTGAGGACGAGACTTCGTTCGCACTCTTTCAAAACAATCTGCTCCCCGGCGAGTTTGCTCCTGCCGTATTCATTCAGCGGATTCGCCGGATCATCCTCTGTGTAGAGGCCGCTCTCCTTGAAGCCGTCGAAGACGTAGTCGGACCCGAAATGGACGAGGAGCGCTTTGTGGCGCGCGGCTGCGCGGGCGAGGTTTCCGGGTCCGGCCGCGTTCACCGCGAACGCCGCGTCCTTGGCCTGCTCCGCCTTATCCACGAGGTTGTAGGCGGCGCAGTTGATGATGACGTCCGGCTTGTGGGCGGCGATTGCTTCCGCGACACTGTCCGGGTTCGTGATGTCTAAGTGCGATTCATCGGGGGCGCTGTAGGCGATGGATTGCCTCTCGAACCTTCCGATGAACGCACGGGCCAGTTGCCCGTTTTTGCCGGCAATAAGGTATTTCATGCGCTTGTCTGAATCGTGTAGTTGTTATCGGCGTCCCGCAAAAGCGGATGTACCTTGTCTTTCCCCGACAGGACCGGATCCGGGAGCGGCCACGCGATCCCGATGCCGGGGTCGTTCCAGATGACCCCCCGGTCATCCGGGGGCGAGTACTCGTCCGTGCACTTGTACAGCACTTCCGCTGTTTCGCTCAAGACCTCAAATCCATGGGCAAATCCGGGCGGCACGTAGAGCATCAGCCTATTCTCTTCGGAAAGCTCCACGCCGGCCCATTTCCCGTAGTGAACTGAGCCCCTGCGGATGTCCACCGCGACGTCGAAGATTCTCCCTTTCAGGCAGACAACCAGCTTGCCCTGCGCCCTGGGATTCTTCTGATAGTGCAGCCCCCTGAGCACCCCTTTTGCGGATTGCGAATAGTTGTCCTGGACGAGATGCTCCCTGATGCCTGCCTGCGCAAAGTCCGAGTGTTTATACAGCTCCAGGAAAAAGCCGCGATCGTCTCCGAAGACCCGGGGACGGATCAGGACGGGGCCGGGAATTTCAATGGCCTTGAACTCAAAGGGCATTCGGCACCCCCTGCTCGGCGACCATCCTGAGATACTCCCCATAGCTGTTCTTTTTATGGCACTCGGCCGCTTTGAGCAGCTTTGCCTTGTCGATGTAACCCAGCTTATACGCGATCTCTTCGATGCAGGCCAGCTTGAGTCCCTGCCGTTTTTCAATGGTCGAGATAAATTCTCCGGCCTCGAGCAGGCTCTCATGCGTCCCGGTGTCGAGCCACGCGTATCCCCTGCCCATAAGCTCGACCCGGAGCTGTTTTCTCGAGAGATAGGCGTTGATCACATCCGTGATCTCAAGCTCTCCGCGCAGCGACGGTTTAATGCCCTTTGCGATCCTGACGACGTCATTGTCGCAGAAATAAAGGCCGGTCACGGCAAACTTCGATTTCGGCTGTTTGGGCTTTTCCTCGACGGACAGCACCTTCCCCTCCTTATCGAACTCAACAATGCCGTACCGCTCCGGGTCCTTCACGTAATAACCGAATACCGTTGCCCCGCCGGACGTGTTCACGTCGCCGACGGCTTTGCCGAGAAGCCCCGTGAAACCATGGCCGAAGAAAATATTGTCCCCCAGGACGAGGCAGACCGTATCGCCGCCGATGAAGTCCTCGCCGATGAGGAATGCCTCTGCAAGGCCGTTCGGCCGCGGCTGTTCCCGGTAGGAAAAGCGCAGGCCGAGATCCGAACCGTCGCCGAAGATGTCCCGGAACCGCGGCAAATCGACGGGCGTCGAAATAATCAGAATGTCCCTGATGCCCGCGAGCATGAGCACCGACAGCGGATAGTAGATCATGGGCTTGTCGTAGATCGGCAAAAGCTGTTTGCAGACGCCGCGCGTGATGGGATACAGCCGTGTGCCGCTGCCGCCCGCTAAGATAATGCCCTTCATAGTTGCTCCCTGTTATCGTTTAAGCGTTCAAACGTTTTTTCGAACTGTTACCCGGCCAGGATCCGCCGCTTCAGTTCCGCGGGCTTCACCGTTGCCGTGCCCACGATGCCGACCACAATTCCCGCCGCATAGTTCGCTATCCGCGCGGCATCCAGCATGGTTGCGCCGGTCGCCATGGCAAGGGTAAGCGCGCTGATGACCGTGTCGCCGGCGCCGGTCACGTCGAAGACTTCACGGGCCATCGTGGGGATATGCGTTACTTTGTTCCCCTGCTCGAAAAGGCTCATTCCGTGCTCGCCGCGCGTGATCAGAACAGCGGAGCACTTCAGCCGCTTGAGCAGGAGCGCGCCGGCCTGCAAGAGAGAAGCGTCGTCTTCGATCTCGATCTTCGAGCCGATGGACGCTTCATTGGTGTTCGGCGTGAGGATGGTGACGCCGCTGTACATATCGAAATGGTTCACCTTGGGGTCGACGGACACGATGACGTTGTTTTTTTTCGCCGACTGCGCGATGTCCCGCACCAGGTCTTTGGTTATAACGCCTTTGCTGTAGTCCGAAACGACGATGGCATCGATCCCGTCCTCGATCCGTTGCCGGACCTGGTCGAATATCCGCCGGTGCGTGTCTTTGCCGATCGCGTTCTTCGTCTCGCGGTCGAACCGCACTACCTGCTGGCTGTGCGCGATAATGCGGGTCTTGACCGTGGTCGGTCTGTCTGGTTCGATAATGAGGCCGTCTTCGGAAATCCCCTGCTCGTGCAGCAGACGCCGGATATGCATGCCCGCCTCATCGCGGCCGAGCACGCCGCAGATGCCCACGTCGCCGCCCAGGGTGCGGATATTGTTGACGACGTTGGTTGCGCCGCCCAGGAGCAGATTTTCCCGCGTGACGTTCACGACGGGCACCGGGGCCTCCGGCGAGATGCGGGACACCTTTCCCCAGATGTAGTGGTCCAGGACGACGTCTCCCACCACTAAAATGCGGGCCGCGGGAAAGCGATCTATGTATTTGTTGAGCCGCCTTCGCTCGGAGAGAGAGGTCATGGTTTGTCCTTTCGGCCCTCTATGCCGGTGAGCGTGGCGATAATCGACCCGATGGAGATGACGCTTTTCATCTGGACAGGTATTTTTCTTGCGTCGTCCGTCAGCCAGATGTAAATTTCTCCCTTGTGCTTGAACACGCCTTCGTATTTGGGATAGGTCTTGACCTCGATCGTGTCGAACTCGCCCGCCGGCGTCTTTATCCGCTCCTTGCCGAGCGTCTGCACTTCAACCGACCAGGTCTTGCCTCCGTCGAAGACATCGAGGATGATCGGTTTTCCGGCGTGGAAATCCTGCCTCGTCCGGACATAATACAGAGAGGAAAGCGCGTCCTGCACGCACTTCGGCACCGAGTAGGTCTCCGGCTTGTCATCATTGAGGGCCTGCCTGACCGTCCCGTTTTCGCGGTCGAAGGTCAACTGCCGGCGTCTTTTTCTTTTGCCGTGGTTTTCCTGCAGGTGAAACGTGAGACTGCACAGGTCGTTGGCGTCCACAATGCTTTCGACTGTATCCTGTACGGGGTAAAACGTATCGAGCAAGCCGACGGAATGAGTGCGGGAAGTGAACTGGTACGTTCGTCTGCCCCCGATTGTCTGCCCTTCCTTGACTTCCATGACGGCGATTCCCGCGCGTACGATGTTGGACCAGCTGATGCTGTACGTTAGCTTTTCTGCCGGCACGAAGGCGTTAGCGCAGGTTTGAACGGCATTCGGCGGCGCAGAGTCCGCGCCCATAACCCGGGCGCCGGAGACCGATGCGAAGATAATGCAGCTAATAAGGAACAACACCCTTTTCAAGATCATGATATCGCCTTCCGAACTGATTCGAAAACCTCATCAACAGTAATGGCCGCCATGCAGGCGCGGGTGCCGAGAGGACAGTGTTTTTCCTCGCAGGGAACGCAGGGAAGTCCCTTGATGATAACCTGGTGTATTGCGCCCACCGGGCCGGTCCTCCGGGGGTCGGTCGATCCATAGAGCCCCACTACCGGCGTCTGCACCGCCGTGGCCAGGTGCAGCGGGCCGGTGTCCGAACTCACGAGACATTTGCACCGCGACAGGAGCGCAGCGGAAGATCGGATCGACAGCTCGCCGGCGGCCGAGAGCGCCTTTCCCCGCATCCCGGTCATGACGCGCCGGACCAGTTCCCGGTCTTCACTGCCTCCCACGAATACCACAACCGCGTCCAGTTCGTCCACAATCCGGTCCGCGAGGGCCGCGAACCGCTCCGGGAACCAATTTCGCGCCGGCCGGGCCGCGCCCACGCTGCAATTCAGGGAGACGAGCGGCTTTGTCATATCGCTGCCACGCTCCCTCAGGAACCGATCAACAGCCTCCAGGGCGTCGGGCATGACCGGAAGCCTGATATGTTCCACCGGCTCGCTTATCCCGAGCGGCCTGAGCGTTTCCATGAAATTTTCCACCGCGTGCAGGCGCCGCTCTCCGGGTTTGCGTTTTTTCTGTTTTCTGTAGACCAGCGCGCGTTTCGCGCCGCTCAGCCGCCGCACTATCAGCGACCTCAGGGACGGCTGCATATCGATGAAAAGATCATAGCGCTCAGCCCGCACCTGCAATCCGAATGCGATGAGGTCCTTCAATCGTTTTTTGAGCTTCGATTTGTCGAATGCCAGAACGCGGTCCGCAACAGACGATCCCTCAAGAAGCGGCTCCAAACCGGGAGAAACCATGACAGTGAAATGCGCAGCGGGAAATTTTCTTCTGAGCGCCTCCAGCGCCGGGAGCGTATGCAGCAGATCTCCAATCGCGCCAGGCTTGAAGAAAAGCACTTTTTCTCTTTTCATTTTTGGCCCATTATATGCTAATGCCCTGAATTTGTAAAGATAATTTTCTGAGACCAGCCGCTAAACAAGCTTCGCTTATAAAAAATTATGAGATAAATCATGGCGACGCGGCGCGAATGAGGATATAATAGTTTTATCAATCATAGAAAATACGCTCAGATAAGGAAGACTTACAGAATGGCCACCCCGAAAGTTGATCTGGAACTTTGCATCGGTTGCGGTCTGTGCAGCGAACTCTGCCCCAAGGTTTTCGAACTCAGGGACGATAAGGCATGGGTTGCAAACCCGAACGCCTGCGATACCTGCGACTGCCAGCAGGC
>DASWAB010000366.1:0-9352 GCA_036391375.1 Nitrospirota bacterium | reverse complement strand
TTTCCCGGTTGATCGTTCATTCCGGATATCAAAACAGGGGCATCGGAAAAACGCTTATGCATGCCATCGAGAAGAAATTTTGCAGCGCACAGCGGTATGAGTTGTACACCGGGCACAAGAGCGAAAAGAACCTTGCTTTTTACGCAAAGCTTGGGTATCGGGAGTTCGGGCGGAAGCCGCAGAGCGCCACGGTCATGCTGATCTGTCTGGAGAAGCGCCGGACATTTGCTGAGAAAGGGCGGTGATATTGTATGGAAAGGATAAATGAAAACATCCGCACACCCGACAAACGTCTCGCCGCGGTTTGCGGGTTGTTTTGTTCGGCCTGCAACGTATTCATCGGGACAAAGGAAGACCCGCAAAGACTCGTGATCATGGCACAACGTTTTCAACTGCCCTTGGAAAAGTTGCACTGTGACGGCTGCCGTGCTGAGAAACGGTGCTTCTACTGCGAGAGAAAATGCGTGATGTCTAAATGCGCGACGGCAAAGGGCGCGGAGTTTTGCGGAGAATGCGCGGAATATCCCTGCAAAGATCTGAAGGCGTTCCAGGCAGAAATGCCGCAGTCGAACGCAAAAAAATTCTCAAGTCAGAGAATATTCTATCATTTGACGGTACGCTCTGAAGACTGCAACGCATCCACTCGCGCGGAAATTGCTTGCCTCATTCGTTGAAAAAGAGTATCCTCATCTCATTCCCGGAACCTTGAACCACCAGGCAGCAACGGAACTGCATCGTGAATCGCCCGTTTTCAGTGAAGCTGGCGCTTTTTGTCCATAAAACAATATTCATTGATGAGACGTTCTCTGGCTATTAACTCTCAAAAAAGGAGCGTACCGATGAGAGCCCTTAAAATCGCGCTGTTTGCCGCAGTTGCCCTTGCCTTCCACGCGGGCCATGCCTTTGCGGACCGCCTGCTGAAGGACATCCCGCTTGAATGGAAACCCACGGAGGTTGTCACCTCCTTCGATCCAATCGACCTGTCTCCGTTCATGAAAAAGGCTTTCGCCGTCTCGTTGTTTACCGATGTCAGAAAAGCGCCCGAGGAGATCGGGAAGAACGTGGAGAGGCGCGGAGCCGACCGGGACCTGCCCGTTACCACGAAGGACAGCGTTGCCTCATGGCTGTCAGACAGGTTCGCCTATGTGCTTTCGGAGTTCGACATCGAGACAGTCAAAAGCAACGCGGCGTTCACTATCGAAGCCGATATCACGAAATTCTACGTAACCGAGAGTTCGATGTACGAGGGCGTCGTGGGGCTCAAAGTCAGGCTTCGGGGGAAAAACGGCGCCCTGCTGTGGGAAGGCATGGTATCCGGGTCGGCCTCGCGCTTCGGCTCGTCCTATAAGGCGGAAAACTACTACGAGGCGCTGAGCAACTCCGTGATCATGGCGGTCTACGGACTTCTTAAAAACGACCAGTTCAAGCAGGCGGTGCAAAAGAACAGATAGGGGCCGAGTTAATGGATAGCAACACCTTTTCGCCGCATTCTCTTGCTCTTAACCCGATGGCCCGCCATGAGCAAGAAGAGGATACTCGTTTAAACGAGTACCCTCTTCGCGTCATGCGAGGGGAGAACGCGAAGATGAGCCCCGTTCCGTGGGGCTCGATCTTCTGGTTGGATCATTTTTTAGCATGTTCAGGAAATAAATACCAGGGAGGGAGGCGTAACCCGATAATCAAGTAATCAACTGGAAAATCGGGTGACACCCGATGTTTTGAGTGCCAATTGAGAATCTCTGAAAGTAGGCCCGCGCATACTAATCATGGGTAGCGCATTTTTTTAACGCAGATGCGATACTGCGGGACATGATTAGCATGTGAGTACTTCAATTACGCTCTGTGCCACATGATTGATGAGACCACATGGTCAGTACGAGGGCCATACTCACATCAAAACTCAAATGAACGCCTCCGCATCATGAGGTACGAAAGAATTTTTTTCATACCTACACCTCCTGAGAAACCGTGATGCGGAAGGCTGCGCCTCCCTCTCTGATATTTAGTTCCTTAATCGTTTAGTGAGCGGAGTATATCAATGAGAATACGACGAATATCATTTAGCACTACAGCGATAAACAAGAGAGCTAAAAGAAGCATTGTTTTCCATGAAAATAGAAAATCTAAAACTGAGCCGACCCCCTCAATAATTAAGCCTGCAAAGCCTAATAACGGGACGGCAAATTTCCAAACGATGAATCCGATAAAAAATAGACCTGCAATCCAGTATGCGATCTTCGTTATCAAGTCGGGCTTTGGATCAGGATGTGTTTTGTTGTACTCATCAAATGCTTTTTTCTCAATATCCTTCAGTGTCATAGGAGGATGCCTCATTTGATTTATTTAAGCTGCTCAGCGGCCTTGTCCGTCTGGAGCGTGTGGTTGGAAAATTCCAACAAGATATTAACGAAACGCCAATATTGATCCGCTCTTTTCGAGCAGTCAAAACCAAATGGACGTAACCCTTTGAAAAATGGGTGATTGTCAATTGACTAATATTCCATATAGCATAAATTTTTCTTAGATTGACTAATATGCAAATACGGTATTAGTCAATTCAGAAATGTAATCCGCAAATTTCAATCTCATGCAATCTACGATTTAGTTTAGAAGAAATCACTCGCCCCCGTTACAGTAACACGGGGGCTTGAAAATACGTACAAAAGATTTTAGCCGTGTCCGGCTATCGTGTCAAACAAAAATAATACAACAAAATGTCGGCCGTATTTTAGCCTTGTGGGTTTCGGAAGGGACCTGAAAGCCTTAAGCAGAAAAGGGCACTTATCCTGTGATGGAAAAGTGCCCTTTTCGTATCGAACTGGCTCCCCGGGCCGGACTCGAACCAGCGACAGGGTGGTTAACAGCCACCTGCTCTACCGACTGAGCTACCGGGGAATAATCGGTGTTTGCATGACCGGTGCAAATTAGAGACGTAAAAATACCATAGACCGGGCGGCAAGTCAACGGATTTTCTGAGGTTAATTCCGCTTCCGCGATGAAGCTTACTCTTCCCGCCCCTTTTTCAGCTCCATGATCACGAGCTTTGCGATTGCCTTCAGGGTGTCGAACACGCCGGCGCCGTCCATAGCCACGGCCTCGAAATCGGGAACGCTTTTCGGGTTCAGCGCCTTTTTCATTTCAACAAGCGGCACCACGTTCGGGAGGTCGCGCTTGTTGTATTGTATGACGTAGGGGATCTTGTCGAGGTTATACCCCTGCTCGGTAAGGTTGATGCGGAGGTTCTCGACGCTTTCGATGTTGGCCTCCATGCGCTCGACCTGTGAGTCCGCCACGAACACGACGCCGTCCACGCCTTTGAGGATCAGTTTCCGGCTCGCGTCGTAGAATACCTGGCCGGGCACGGTGTAGAGGTGAAAACGGGTCTTGAAGCCGCGAATCTCGCCCAGCGCGAGCGGAAGAAAATCAAAGAACAGCGTCCGTTCGGTCTCCGTCGCCAGAGAGATCATCTTCCCCTTGCTGTCGGGATTGGTCTTTTTGTAGATGTACTGCAGATTGGTTGTCTTCCCGCACAGACCGGGGCCGTAGAAGACGATCTTGCAGTTGATCTCTCTCGACGAATAATTGATAAAGGACATGGGGCGGTAATTCCTCTCCTTACAGGGTCGGGGAATTGAGGCTGGACTAACCGAAGAGTTTATCGATATCTTCGTCCGTTATCTCGGCAAAGGGGGAATCGCCGCCTTTGCTCGAGCCCTTTTCCGTTTCCACTTTTTGAAGGAGCTGGCTGAATATGCTGCCGAGCGCTTCCGCGCTCTTTTTCACCCGGAGCCGAACCAGTCCCAGCGACGACCGCTGGTCGAAAATCACCACCAGGATCACGCGCTGGCCGATGATGGAGATATGAATGTTGTCCCGTGCGCCCTCATGAAAGAGGATGGAAAATTCCTTCTCGCCTAACAGTTTGGCCATGCCGCCCGTGGCCGCGATATTGCCCGCGGTGAGCGATGCGAGCGAAGTCGTGTCCAGGTCTTCCGTCTCTCCGGTTGCGGCGATGAGCTGTCCGTTCTTGTCCACGAGGAAAACGACCTTTGCGTTCGCCTGGGCAAGGAGGCGTTGGAGTTCTGCGTCTATCTGCTTAAACTCTTCCTCATACATCACCAAATCGGAACCCAACATGAGCGTCTCTCCTTGTGCACGATGTGCCGCCCGCAAAACCGTGACGAGGGCTGCAATTAATCAATCATTAAACCACAGAAACCGCCAGATTTCAAGCGTTATTTTCCGCGCCAGACCACGAAAAAAGGCCGGACGAATGCGTCCGGCCATCGAAATTCTCCCTGGTGCGCTGATGCGAAGCGATCAGCTCTTCGACATCTCCTGCAGTTTCTTCAGGCTTTCCCAGTCCTCGTCCACGAGTTTTTGGAACTGTTCGAGCAGCCCCTCATTCCCCGGGGCGAAGAAGTGTTTGAACCGGCCCTGGGGCTTGAGCCATTCAGCGACCGGTTTCTTTTTGTCCTTGGGGTCGTAGTTAATGGTCCATTTCCCGCCCTGGACTTCGTAGAGCGGCCAGTAGCACGTATCGACCGCGAGCCTGGAGAGCAGGATCGAGTCGTTCGTCTGGGTCCTCCACCCGCGGTTGCAGGGGGAAATGACGCCCATGTATGCCGGGCCGTTTGTCGCAAGCGCTTTTTTGACCTTGGTCATGAGGTCCTTCCAGTTGTGGGGCGACGCCTGGGCCGCAAAGGCCACATTGTGGGCGGCCATGATGCGGGTAAGGTCCTTGCGGCGCTGGGTCTTGCCCGGGACCTTTGAGCCCACCGGCTGGGTTGTTGTGTCCGCGCCGAAAGGAGTCGCGCTCGAGCGCTGGATGCCGGTGTTCATGTATGCGCCGTTGTCGTAGCAGATGTAGAGAAGCTGATGACCGCGCTCCATGGCGCCGGACAGGGCCTGGAACCCGATGTCGTAGGTCCCCCCGTCGCCCCCGAAGGCGATAAATTTCATATTCTTGCTGATCTTGCCTTTTTTCCTGAGCGCGCGGTACATGGTCTCGATGCCCGAGGCCGTGGCAGCGGCGTTTTCAAAGGCGCTGTGCATCCAGGGCACCCGCCAGGCCGTATACGGGAACAGGCAGGTGGAAACCTCGAGGCAACCCGTGGCGTTTGCGATAACGACCGGCTCGTCAATGGCCATAAGGACCTGGCGCACGATGGTCGGCGCACCGCAGCCGGCGCACATCCGGTGTCCGCCGCTCAGGAGGTCCGGCTGGTGCGAGAGGGACTTTAAGGTCATGGGTTTTTCCTGGGTTGTGCTCATGATAAATCTCCTTGTGAATTTTCATCACGGAGACACTGAGAAGGGTTTCTAAATCCTTTTTTATACTGTTCTCGGTGTTCTCCGCGGTTAAGAGCTTTAATTCCGGACCGTGATATATTCTTTCGCGATCCTCACTTTGCCGGTCTTCGCAACCTCGATAGTCTCGTCGATCACCTGGTCCACGTCGGCTGGCATCAGGTCCCGCCCGCCCAAACCGTAGATCTTGTTGAACAGGACCGGCCCCTGCCGGTGGGGATACACGGCGGAGGCGATCTCCATGAAGAGCGGGCCGAAGCCGCCATAGGAGTCCGCGCGGTCCATGACGCAGACCGCCTTTGCGTTCTTTAAGGCCGCGCCCACTTCCTCGTACGGGAAGGGACGGAACATGCGCGGCTTCAGGAGCCCCGCCTTTACGCCCTTCTCGCGGTAGCGGTCCACCTCGTCCTTGATCGTGCCGGCCGCGGAGTTGAGCGCGACCACTGCGACCTCTGCGTCTTCGAGCCGGTAGGACTCGAAGAGCTCGTATTTTCTGCCGAAGCGGCTGGCGAATTCCGCGGACACGTCCTGCACGACTTTCTTCACCTTGAGCATGGCCTCGTGCTGGGCGCGCTTGTGCTCCATATAATAGTCCGGCAGGACCAGCGCGCCGATGCTCTTGGGGTTGTCGATGTCGAGGAGCGGATCGATCGGCTGGTATTCTCCTACGAATTTCTTCACGTCTTCATCCGGGAGGAACTGCATGCTCTCGATGGAATGGCTGATGATGAAGCCGTCCATGTTCACGGCGATGGGAAGCCGCACGTCTTTGTGCTCGGCGATCCGGTAGGCCATGATCGTGTTGTCGTAGGCCTCCTGGGCGTTTTCGGAAAAGAGCTGGATCCATCCGCAATCGCGCATGGTCATGCCGTCCGAATGGTCGCCGTGGATGTTGAGCGGCGCCGAAAGCGCGCGGTTCACGAGCGCCACCAGGATCGGCAGCCGGTAGCCCGAGGCGATGTGCAACATCTCCCACATGAGGGCCATGCCCTGGGCGCTGGTGGCCGTCGCGACCCTGCCGCCCGCAGCGGACGCGCCGATGCACGCGCTCATGGCGCTGTGCTCGCTTTCGACAAGGATGATCTCCGTGTCCACCTTGCCGTTCGAGACAAAATCCGTATACCGCTGCATGATTTCGGTGGAGGGTGTGATGGGATACGCCGCCATCACGTCGGGATTGATCTGGCGGAGCGCCTCGGCAACCGCCTGGTTGCCGGTGACCGCCACGGTTTTCGTCGCGCCTGCCATGTTATTTGCCCTCCTCTTCCATGACGATCGCCTTGTTGCCTTTTTTGCCCGGGCATTCCATGGCGCAGACGCCGCAGCCCTTGCAGTGGTCGTAATCGAAGCCGGTCATCTTTTCATCCTTCACCGTGACCGCCGTGTCCGGGCAGTAGATCCAGCAGAAAAGGCACTGGATGCAATTCTCCTCGATCCAGCGCGGCTTCTGCGACCGCCACGACCCTGTTTTATATTCATGCGCATTCCCGGCCTTGAGCACGGTGCCGGCATGCGGCAGCTCCTTCCAGTTCATTTGCTTCATCCCTGCGTTACCTCCTCGAACCCGCGCTTCACGGCGGCGAGATTCGCATCGATGATCTTCTGCGCGAACTTTTTCCCGAAGCTTCCCTTTACGTCATCGAGCAGCACGTCCATGCTCACGATTCCGGTCGCCTTGTTCACCGCGCCCAGCATGGAAGAGTTCGGCATGGGCCTGCCGATGGTCTCGATCGCGATCTTGGTGGCATCGACCGTGAACACTTTTTGCGACGGCTTGGCCTTGAGTTTCGCCCGCACGTCCTTCGGGTCCTTGCTCGTGTTGACGACGAAAACCGCGTCGTCCTTGGCGCCGTCGGCGACGTTGATCGCGTCGAGGAGCGATGCGTCCACAACCGCCACGACGCCGGGATTCAGAACCGGACAGTGCATCCGGAGCGGTTTCTCGCTGATCCGGTTGTAGGCGCGAAGCGGCGCGCCCGCCCGCTCGGGGCCGTATTCCGGGAACGCCTGCACGTTGCGGCCCCCTGAAAGGCATGCGTCGGCGAGCACCTTGGCGGCGGTCACGGTGCCCTGGCCGCCTCTCCCGTGCCATCTGATTTCGATCATCTCAGCCATAAAGAACCTCCGTTCAAGTTCGGAGTGCGACGTGCCGGGCGCGGAGTTTTTGTTTTCATTCCGCACTCCGCACTTTACACTCGCCACTGGAATTACATTTCCCTTCGCCCTTCGAGCGCCCGCAGGACGGTATTCTCATCGGCATACTCGATGTCGCCGCCCACGGGGAGACCATACGCGATACGGCTCACGCTGATGCCGAGCGGCTTAATCAATCTTGAAAGATACAATGCCGTGGTTTCGCCTTTGACCGTGGGGTTCGTGGCGATGATGACTTCCTTGATTCCGCCCGCTTTGAGCCGCTCCAGAAGGCCGTCGATCTTGAGGTCTTCGGGACCGATGCCGTCGAGCGGAGAAATCGCGCCCATGAGCGCATGGTAACGGCCGCGAAAGATGCCGGTCTTTTCGAGAATAAGGATGTTGCTCGGTTCTTCCACGACGCAGACACGGGTGCCGTCCCGCCGTTCATCGCGGCAGATGCCGCAGCGTTCGTCCTCGGTGATGTTATTGCAGACGGCGCAGTACCGGCTGTTGTTCTTGAGGTCCAGGATGGCCTGCGCGATCCCCGCGGCCTCGTCCTTCGGCATCTCCAGAACGGCAAATGCGAGCCGCTCCGCGCTTTTTCTGCCGATGCCGGGCAGCTTCATGAAGGCCTCGACCATCCTGCCCAAGGCCTTGCCGGAAATCTCCGCCACGCGCGCTCCGGCCCGGCCCGGCCTTTTGGACCCGGCAGCAGGGAAGACCTGCTCCTTCGCCCCCATCGTCTCGTCTGGTGCGCCGTGCTTCATACTCTACGTGCGGAGTGCGGAGCGGCGAGTGCGAAGTTCACGGCTTTGATTCCGTACTCCGCATTTCGCACTTCGCACTAAAACATCCCCGGCGGAAGCCCCATGCCGGCGGTAAGCTTGCCCATTTCTTCCTTCATCAGGTCCTGCGATTTCCTGAGCGCCTCATTCACCGCGGCGGTGACCAGGTCCTGCAGCATCTCGATGTCCTTTGGGTCGACGACCGAGGGATCGATCTTGATGGAAAGCACCTCCTGCCTGCCATTGGCGACGACCGTCACCATCCCCCCGCCCGCCGAGGCCTCCACGGTCTTGTTCCCGGCCTCTTCCTGGAGCTTTTTCATGCGCTCCTGCATCTGCTGGGCCTGCTTCATGATGTTGCTGAGCATGTTTTTCGACATTAGGGATCCTGCCAAACGAAATTATAAAACGGGTAAGGGAGAATATATTAAAAGAATTACCGTGCTTTTGCAAGCAAAATTACGGGGTTTATGGATATATAAAAAAAATAAATGAATGCTCTTATTGTTTGATTAAAAAACCAGGCCCGCGCCGAAGAACGCCACGGTGACATGACGCCGGGCCACAAGGGGGCTGTCTGAAATGCTGTCGCTCAGATGGGTCTCGTAGAGGCCGGCCAGGAGACACCACGACCGGCTCAGCCGGTACGCCCCTGTCATGCCGGCGCCGTAGTTTACCGTCTTACGACCGGTATATGCGGGGCGGCCCGGCAGGGCCTCGGACGGCTTCACGCCGTAGTAATAGTTTACGAGTTTGGCCGACTCCCATTCAAGGCTGACGCTCGGCGTCAGTCTGATATCCGGGGTGATCTGGAAATTGTGCGATACCCTGATCGTCGCGGCATCGCCGCGGCTCACCTTGCCGATATCGCGATAATACGTTATGCCGAAATCGACGACCGGATTTTGCCATACGGCGTTCAGGTAGCCGTCGATCGAGGACCTGCGCTTCCCCATGCCGGCAAGCTCCGGATCGCCGTCCGGCCGATAGCCCGGGTGGAGTTTAAGGCCCGCCCCGAGCTTGAGCGAACGATCATCGGAATGGTACAGCCAGAAGCCGCCCCCTCCGATGCTCCAATACGCCCGGTCCTGGTAGGTCATGAGAATAATCGGGAGCAGGAC
>DASWAB010000365.1:0-8668 GCA_036391375.1 Nitrospirota bacterium | reverse complement strand
ATCTCCACCGGTGAATCACTGAACGCTTGCGTTTTCTGAGCCAGACCCGTGCGCACCATAAGATGCTGGAGTTTAAGATCGGCGACCGGGTGACCTTCAAGCCGGGCGACCCGCCTGAGATCAGCGGCGTCTTGACCAAATACAACAAGAAGACGGTCACCGTCATAACCGACAATGGAGAACACTGGAACGTCGCGCCTGGGCTTCTGAAGCTTGCGAAGGACGTCAAAGCTTCGGACGATAAACAGTCGAAACGTGATTCAGATGCCGAAGCGGTGAGAAGTCGTGATCAGTGGCAACCCCGATGGGCAAGGTGGCCACTTAATTGTTTCGAGGGGAAAATTGTTGAAGAAAAAGATATCGAATTCCAATAGAATACATGGTCGCATCAAGTCAGGAGAGGGTAGCCTGATTGGGAATTCTGGGGAACATTATGTCGTGGCTGAATTGCTTAAGCAAGGTGTAGTCGCAGCTCTAACACCAAGAAACACGCCAGGTTTTGACATTTTAGCTACAAAAGGAAAAGTCAGTGCAAGAATTCGAGTAAAAACAAAATCAGAGCAGTATGATCACTTCCAGTGGAATATAAAGAAAGATGGCACGATCTTTCGAGAAATATCTCGCAAAAACGATTTTATCGTTTTGGTCAATTTAAAGCTGAATTTTGAACGGCCGGATTTCTTCGTAGTCCCCACGGTTCAGGTAAATAGATGGCTCATGTCGGAATTCAATAAATGGCTAAAAACACCGGGTAAAAACAATCGGCCTCATAGCGTAAATAACAAGCAAAGACATCTCAGCTACAAAAAATTTGAAAAGATTTTGGTTACCAAATATCGCGATGATTGGGATTCCATTTTGAGTCGTTAATGATGTATAAGTTCTCATCGAAATGTCCATCGAAAAGAAATTCGACATATCATTCATCTCTGTCCTTGCTCTGCGCGAGAAACAAATTCAACAGAACTACCGTCCTATCATAGCGGTGCATAAGTGGTTCGCGCGGCGGCCGGGGACGTTGTTTCGCGGGCTGATCCTATCTGAATTTATTTATAAGCCTCTCGAGACCCCCTTCTGATTGCCTGTTGCAAGCCTCTATCCTTTCGATTATAATGGTTTCATGTCCTACAAAGTCGTTGAAACAAGCGTCGTGACCGACGAGGAGATCGAGCGCATTCTGAACGAGTGGACAGGGAAGGGGTACGCCTTCGACAGCATCCAGTTCGTCACCGCGGTTTCTTCGAAGAGACCGACGATGGCGTTCGTATTTTTTACGCAGAAAAAGCAGTAAAAATTTACCACAGAGGCCATCGAGATAAAAAGCAGAGCAAGAAGCTTTTTTCCGTATCCTCTGTGTTCTCTGTGGTTGATATGAGGTGTTGCATGAACGTTCTTATCATAAAAAATATATTCAGCGAGGGCCCGGGCACGATGGGGGACCATCTTCGCAAGGAGGGCATTCCCCACTCCGTCGTCGAACTCGGCGCAGGCGAACCGGCGCCGGGAATTGATGCCTTTACGCATATCCTGGTCATGGGCGGGCCGATGGCGGTCTATGAGATGGACCAATATCCGTATCTCAAAAACGAGGCGCGTTTTATCGAAACGGCGGTCAAGGCGAACAAGTGCGTTCTCGGGGTGTGCCTCGGCGCCCAGATGCTCGCCCACGTGCTCGGGGCGCGGGTCTACCCCGGCGGGACGAAAGAGATCGGCTGGTATGAGGTCGCTCTCACGGACGGCGGCATGAATGACCCGCTCATGTCAGCACTCGCTCTCCCCGGAAAGAACGCGGCGCAGGTGTTCCAGTGGCACGGAGACACGTTCGACCTGCCCGCGGACGCCGTGCGGCTCGCATCCTCGGATATCTATCCGAACCAGGCGTTCCGGTACGGCGACCGGGCGTACGCCCTTCAGTTCCACATCGAGGTCACCCCTGCAATCGTCAGCGACTGGCTGAAACACGAAAAGGGGATCGACTTTGCCCGCATCACCAGCGAGTCGAAAAGGATTTACGGCGCTTACCGCGATCGGGCGATGAGGTTCTATGAAGGGTTCTTCAGCGAGCTATAGTTTTTTCATACTTTTGTCTGTCTTCCGCTCCTCATTGCATCCCATTCCTTAAAGACCACTGACGCGCAAACCCTATTCGTAATTGACAATGGATGAGGTTGAGAGTATAATTTTTGTAAGATACGGAGAAGGGGTTGGAAATCAATATGATAAAACAGGAAAAAACATGGTACACTTTGATCCTTGTCGCGCTCCTTACCGTAGCGGCCTATTTTCTCGCCGACACCGTCGACGCGATGATCGGCAGGGGCCTTGAGGCCGCGCCCAAATTTACCATGCCGCTTGAGCGAGACCGCGCCGCCCTGGAACCGCGCCGGGAGCTGAGCGATTATTCTCTCATTTTGGAGCGCGGTCTTTTCGGCGAGGGCAAAGGGCCGTCGAGCGGACCGCAGGCCGAATCCGTATCATACAAACTTATCGGAACGGTCGAGGGCGGGCAGTTCGCGGGCGCCGTGCTCGAGGACAGCAGCGGGCAGTCGTTCTACCGCATCCATCAAAAACTGCCGGACGGGTCCATGATCGTCAAGGTCATGCGCGACCGGGTTTCCCTGCGCCGGCCGGACGGCGTGATCGTCGGCCTCCAAATCGTCGATGAAACGAAGATCGTGGGAGTCTCAACGCCCGTCCCGCCCGGCGGCGGGGTCAGAAGGGTCTCGGACGGCAAGTGGATGGTCGACCAGCGTGAAATGCTCGCAAGCACCGAGAACATGAGTCAGATCCTTACGCAGGCGCGGGCGCTGCCTTTCGTGGAGCAGGGGAAGACGGTGGGGTTCCGGATCAGCGAGATCGTCCCCGGCAGCATCTACGAGAAAATCGGGCTCCAGAACGGCGATGTGATCCAGCGCGTCAACGCCCAGGAAGTCGACGACCCCGCTAAGTTTTTTCAGCTCTATCAGGGGTTGAAGAGTGAACGGAGCATTACCATCGACTTGATCCGGGGCGGCCAGCGGCAGACGTTGAACTACGAAATACGGTAGCGCAAGCCACAGACACGGAGCGCCGGACGGATTATCCCAAACTCCGAAATCCTGAACACTGCCGAATAATATACCATAAATCGAACGTTCGGATTTTATCACGATCGGTGGCGGCGTTTCGTGCGAGAACCAGGCCCCGTGTTTCTGCGGCATGTCCATTCTTCGGGAGGACCAAGGAGTGAAAAAAACAGCGGGCCTTCTACTTCTGACAGGGCTTCTGAGCGCGCATCCGCTCCTTGCCCAGGAGAAGGCGCCGCCCCCCCCGCCCGCCGAACACGCCGCCGTTCAGAAGGGCAAAAGCGGCGAAGAGTACGTAACCCTGAACTTCACGAACATCGACATCGGCGCCCTCGTCAAGGTGATGAGCGAGCTCACGCGCAGGAACTTCATTCTTGATGAACGTATTGTCGGCAAAGTCACCATCATGACGCCGACGAAGATCTCGCCGGACGAGGCGTACCAGGTGTTCCTCTCCGCCCTCGAGATCAAAGGCTTCACGGCCGTGGAGGACGGCAGGATTACCCGCATCATCCCCTCTGCCAACGCCCGGCAAAGCGGGCTCAAGGTGCTGGAAAACGGGGGCATGGCCGGCGAGGGTTTCGTGACCAAGCTGGTGCGTATGAACTATGTGAACCCCCAGGAGATCGTCCGCACGATCACGCCGCTTATCACCAGGGACGGATCGATAATCCCCTATCCCCCCACCAACTCCGTTATCATCACCGACTCGGTGTCCAACATCAGAAGGATAGAAAGCCTGATCCGCGTGATGGATGTGGCCGCTCCGGAGGGGAAGGGCAAAATCAACGTTTACTACTTGAAGAACGCCAGCGCGGAAGAGATCGCCAAGATCATGCAGGCGCTTGTGGCCAGGCTCCCGGCGGCCCCTCCGGGGGGGATCCCCCAGCCCGCCGGACCCGCCACCATCCTTGAGGGCACGGTCACGATCACCGCGGACAAGTCCACCAACTCGCTCATTGTCGTCGGAACGCCGGGCGATTACGAGATCATGAAGGACGTGATCCAGAAGCTGGATATCAGAAGGCGCCAGGTCTATGTTGAGGCGGCGATTATTGAAATGAGCCTGTCGAAGATGCGCGAACTCGGGTTCGAATTCCAGGCCGCGAACCTGAACCGGCTCGAAAACAGCAACAATATTACGACGGTCGGCGGCACGAATTTCGGCAACATCGGAAATGTCGTCGTGAACGGGCCGGCGGGCCTGGCAACGATGAGCGGCCTCGCTGTCGGCGCGGTCAAGGGGACGTTCACTTTTAAGGGCGTCGAATACCTGAATGTCGGCGCGCTCCTTCACGCCCTCCAGACCGACAGCGATGTCAACGTGCTCTCGACGCCCAACATCCTCACCCTGGACAACCAGAAGGCCGAGATCATGGTCGGCCAAAACGTCCCTTTTATCACCGGCCAGACGCAGAACGCGATAACCGGCAGCCAGACCCTCTTCAATACCGTCAACCGGCAGGATGTCGGCATCAAGCTGTCGCTGACGCCGCAGATCACGTCCGATGATAATGTCCGTCTTGAGGTCAACCAGGAAATTTCCGATGTAATCGCATCCACCCTGACGAACCCGGCCGGACCGACGACCAGCAAGCGTTCCGCGAGCACCACCGTTGTGGTGAAAGACCGCCAGACCATGGTCATCGGCGGCCTGATCCGCGACAACGTGACCTCGTCCACTTCGAAGGTGCCGTTCCTCGGCGACATCCCCCTCCTGGGCTGGCTCTTCAAGTCAAAGACGACGAGCGTCGACAAGACGAACCTCATGATCTTCATTACACCCTACATTATCAAGAACGAAGGCGAGGCAGGCGATCTTACGCAGCGGAAGAGCGATGCTCTCGATGAGTTCCGCAAGGAATACCGGATCGAGAAAAAGAAGACGGAGCCCGTTCTTCCTCCGAGAGCGAGCGGCGCCCCCCCGCAGCCGGAGCAGCCCCGGACGGAGGCCCCCCCCGCTTTTGAACAACAGCGGATCGAGTCTCTGCCTACCCTGACGCAGCCGCCCGCCGCGCCCGAAGTCCCGAAGGAGGACGTGCGGTGAGACGCCTGATCGGGGAGATACTCGTGGACTCAGGACTTTCCCCGGAGCGGCTGAAAAAGGCGCTGGATCTCCAGAAGAAGCGGGGAGGCCGGATCGGCACGCTGCTCGTTCGCCTCAATTTTGCGAGCGAGGCCGACGTACTCAAGGCGCTCGGCGCGCAGCTCGGCCTGCCGTTCCATGAGGAGCTGGGCGAACTCGACCGGGAGCTGGCGCTCAAGCTGCCGATCACCTACGCCAAGAAAGCGGTCGTCCTTCCCCTCCGGCGCGAGAACGGGGCGGTCCTCGCCGCGACGTCGGAACCCCTCAACCTCACCACGATCGACGATCTCTCCGTTCTGCTCGGCGCGGACATCTCGCTCTGTCTTGCCCCGTCGGAAACGATTCTCGACACCCTCAACCGTCTCCACAGCGAGGGCATGAACCGGGCCGAGGACACGGTGCAGCAGATGGAGGAGGAAGACCTCTCGTTTCTGGCCGCCGAGCTCGACGAGCCCACGGACCTGCTCGAGGTCACCGACGATGCGCCGATCATCCGGCTCGTGAATTCGCTCCTCTCCCAGGCCATCCGCGAGCGGGCGAGCGATATCCACATCGAGCCGTTTGAGAAAGAGATGATCGCGCGGTTCCGCATCGACGGAATCCTCTACAACATTCTGACGATTCAGAAGCGCTTCCAGGCAAGCATCGCGTCGCGCGTCAAAATCATGTCGGGCCTCAACATCGCCGAGAAGCGGCTGCCGCAGGACGGCGGCATACGGATCAAGATCGGCGGCAGGGACGTCGACATCCGCGTCTCGATCGTGCCCACGGCCTTCGGCGAGCGCATCGTGCTCCGGCTCCTCTACCGCGAGAGCGCGCTTCTGCCCCTCGAGCAGATCGGGTTCTCCGGAGAAAACCTGACCCGGTTCAACGAGCTCATCACGCGGCCGCACGGCATCATCCTCGTGACCGGTCCCACCGGCAGCGGCAAGACCACGACCCTCTATGCCTCGCTTTCGAAGATCAATTCTCCCGACAAGAACATCATCACCATCGAAGACCCCATCGAATACCAGCTCAAGGGCATCGGGCAGATCCAGGTGAGCCCCAAGATCAATTTGACCTTCGCGGCAGGGCTTCGCTCCGTGCTCCGTCAGGACCCGGACGTCATCCTGGTGGGTGAGATCCGCGACTCCGAGACCGCGGAGATCGCGATCCAGGCCGCGCTCACCGGGCACCTCGTGTTCTCCACGCTCCACACGAACGACGCTGCGGGGGCCGTGACGCGGCTGATCGACATGAAGATCGAGCCGTTTCTGATCTCCTCCTCGGTCATGGCGATCCTGGCCCAGCGGCTTGTGCGCGTGCTGTGCAAGGAGTGCCGCGAGCCGTACGGGATCACTCCGGCCGAGATTGCGGAGCTGGAAATCAAGGGCGTGGTCCCCGGCACGACGGTGTATAAGGCAAAGGGCTGCGAGGCCTGCTTCCAGACGGGTTATCTCGGCAGGAGCGCAATCTACGAGCTTCTGATCGTGGAAGACGAGATCCGGCAGCTCATAATGAAAAGCGCGGACGCGGCCACGATCAAGTCCCTTGCCATGGAGAAGGGGATGCAGACGCTCCGGCAGGACGGCGCGGCCAAGGTGCTTGCGGGAGTCTCGTCGGTGGACGAAGTGGTGAGGGTGACGCAGAAGGAAGCCTAAAATCAGTTTGAGTCGTTTGATCCGTTCTAAGGGTTTAAGCCGTTAAAACGATTCAAACCATTCAAACATTTTCAAAATAATGCCTGTCTACGAATATAAAGGCGTTACGAGCCAGGGGAAAAATGTTTCGGGAGTTCAGGACGGCGAAAGCCTGAAGTCCGTCAAGACCAGGCTCAAAAAAGAGGGGGTCATCGTCCTCGAAATCCGCGAGGGGTCGGCGATGCGCGCCCTCGGTCGCGGAACGGTTTCCTCCGTCTTCGGCGGCCGGGTGAAGCTCGGCGACCTTGCGAACGCGACGCGCCAGCTTGCAACATTGCTCTCGTCGGGCCTGCCGCTCATGGACGCCCTCTCCGTGCTCGTCGAGCAGGAAGAACAGGCCGGGCTTAAGGCGGCGCTGTCGTCGGTTCGGGATTCGGTGCGCGAGGGAGCGTCCCTGGCCGATGCGCTGAAGGAAAATCCCAAGGCCTTCTCGCAGCTCTACATCAACCTGGTCTCGGCGGGGGAGGCGAGCGGGACGCTCGAGCTCACCCTCGACCGGCTGGCGGATTTTCTCGACGAGCAGGTGAGGTTCCGCGGGAGGATCGCGGCGGCGCTCGCCTATCCGGCATTCATGACCCTGATCGGCATCGCGATGCTCTTTTTCATCTTCAGCTTCGTGATGCCGCGTGTGGTCGGCATGTTCGAGGACATGAAGCAGCAGCTCCCGTTCATCACGCTCATGCTCCTCGCGTTCGTGCATTTTCTTTCGTCGTTCTGGTGGGCGCTCCTCCTGGCCATCGGCGGCGTTATTTATTATTTCCGGCGATACCTGCGGACCCCCGCAGGCAGGGAAAAGGTCGATGCGAAGCTCCTCCGGTTGCCGGTCTTCGGGGGGCTCATCCGCATGATCGCCGTGTCCCGGTTCACGCGTACCCTAGGCACGTTGCTCCAGAGCGGCGTGCCGGCCCTCACGGCCCTCGACATTGTGAAGAGCGTGGTCGGCAACACGGTGCTGGCGAACGCCGTGCAGCGGGCGCGCGAGAACGTGCGCGAGGGCGAGCCCATCGCGGATCCGCTGCGCCGGAGCGGCCTGTTTCCTCCCGTCGTCGTGCAGATGGTCGCCGTGGGCGAAAAGAGCGGCGAGCTGGAAAAGATGCTGCTCAAGATATCCGATTCCTTCGACCGGACCGTCGAGACGCGCATCACCGGCCTGATGGCCCTCATGGAGCCGGTAATCATCCTCGCAATGGGCCTGATCATCGGCTTTGTCGTGATCGCCATCATGCTGCCGATGCTCGAGATGAGTTCGGGAGTAAGGTAAACCGTGAAGTCTTGAGCAAGAATAAGGAGAGAAAATGAAGAAACTGAATCAACGCGGTTTCACGCTTATCGAAATCATGGTCGTGATCATCATCCTTGGGCTGCTCGCGGGCCTCGTGCTCCCCAAGTTCCTGGGGCAGGAAGAGAAGGCAAAGAGAGAGGTCGCCAAAACGCAGATCCGGTCGATCGAGGGCGCGCTTGACGCCTACAAACTTGATAACGGATTCTACCCCACGACCGACCAGGGACTTGACGCGCTCGTCAAAAAACCCGAGGCCGGCCGTATTCCTGAAAAATGGAGGGAAGGGGGCTACCTCAAGCCCGCGCGCATCCCGAAGGACCCGTGGGGACATGATTATGTGTACAACTCGCCGGGCGGAGAAGGCAGGGAGTATGAAATTATCTCCTACGGCGCAGACGGCGAACCCGGCGGAGAAGGCAACAACGCGGATATTCAGAGCTGGAAAATGGAATAAATCAGGCGCGGGTGTGGAGTGCGAAATGCGGAGTAAGGGACAAGACAGGAGAGCGTGCCTTCGCTTTGCCGCTCCGCATTGGGAAGGCTTCACCCTTAT
>DASWAB010000364.1:0-8649 GCA_036391375.1 Nitrospirota bacterium | reverse complement strand
GAACAACATGCATGGCGGTATGCATCACGGAGCGACCGCCCGTAGAAAGCGTAATGACAATGCTGCCGATAACCCCCAGCGGTATGAGAAAGAACAGTTTACGGAACAGTTTTTTCATCTGTGCCGCAAGATCCACCCCTGGCGCGGCTTCGTCTTGATTCCCCGTAATTACGCTTTCATGCGCAGACTGCATGCCGTTCCCGGTTTAACGAATCATGATAGCCCCAAAATTGGCGAGTGCCGTCTCTACCCAGATAACGTTCCAGAATCCGCGGCTCCGTCTTCGTCAGGTCAACGATGATCAGGCCGTCGAGCACGTTGCCAAACGCGGGGTCAACGTTGAAGCCGGCGAGCTCGCCGCCTAATTTAAGATATTGCTTCAACAATATCGGAATGCCCTTGCGGTCCGACTCGACGCAGGCGATCAGCTCCGATATGCTCTCGACATCGTCTTTCAAAAGGCGCACGGCGGCATCGACGTCCCAGCCCTTGAGTGGTTTTGGGTGAAGGGGTTTCCTGGCTTTCACAAATTCAGCAAGGTCGTTCCGGTACTTCGTCATGGTCAGATAGCTGACCATGAGCTGCTTTGAAACCGCATGGTATTCGTCCGTAATGCTGACCGGGCCGAAGAGGGTCTTGTACTGCGGGTTATCAACGATGAACCGGCCGATGCCCTTCCACAGAAGCAGGAGCGGGGCATACGATTTCTGGTATTCAAGACGAACAAACGAGCGCCCCAGCTCCAGTGCGGGGCCCAAGTGTTCAAAAAAGCCTGGTTTGTAGCGAAAGAGCGTGTTCGTGTACAGTCCGCGCGCGCCCCGCTGCATCATGATTTCATCGGTCTTGCCGAGCCGGTAGGCGCCGACGACCTCGTTCTTTTCCCGGTTCCAGATGAAGAGGTGGATGTATGAGCGGTCGAACCGGTCAAGGTCTGCTGCGCGCCCCGTCCCCTCGCCCACGACGCGAAATGTAGCCTCCCTCAATCTGCCGATTTCAAGCAGAATATGGGGTATCTGGCCGGCCGTTGCACAGACCACGATATGCTCGTTGTTCTCAACGAGCACGTGGGTGGGGCGCAATCCGCGGATTTCCTCGGCCATGACATCCGGATTACGGGGCGGCAGGACTTCTTCGTTGATCTTCTGTTTTGTTTTCTGAATGAATGCGGAAAAACCGGACGGAGGCACCCGCGAATCTCTGAACGACAGGACGTAGGTGCGAAGCCGGAGATAATCAGTCATCGCTTCATCCTGCCCCGCGAAGACCGTGAGCTTTTCGAAGGGAATAAGGTCGCCGGCATGCACCTGGATCGTCTTGCGGTTTTTGTTGAACAATTCGTTCGGCAGCATGGCGGTTCGCAGCAGGGGATGCAGCATTCCCGCCATGTGGAACGCGGCGCTGTTCGTCCCCTGGAAAAACACGGGAAGCACGGGAGCGCCGGTCTTGCGGATGAGACGGGCGACCGTCGGGCTCCACGCCGGGTCTACGACCCCTTTTTGCAGGTCGAAATGCGAGACCTCGCCCGCGGGAAAGACCACGAGCATACCGCCGTTCTTCACCCACTGCATGCTTTCCCGGAGAGGCTTGATGTTGTCCCGGACCGACGTTTTTCCTTTAAAAGGGTTCACCGGTATCAGCATCTCCCTCATTTCCGGTATGGAATTGAGCAGGTAGTTGGCCATGAACTTCACATCGCATCGAAGCGACCGGAGGAGCGAGGCCAGGATCAGGCCTTCGATGCCGCCGAAGGGATGGTTGGATACGATGATTACGGGGCCGTTCGGAATCATGATCCGCGACAGGTCTTCGTCCGTAAGATCGTAGACCACGTTCAGTTTTCCAAGGACCTTATCGGGAAAGGGGCGGCTGTCCGTCATCCGCGCGATGTCGGCATAGGCCCGGTTCATGCGCGGAAATGCCAGGAAATGTTCGATGGGTTTCCTGACAAGGGAAAATAATTTATCCTGCAATGGTTCTTTGAACGTCACATTCAACTTGAAAATCCGGCTTGCTTCCACCTGGTTCATGCGGTCTTCCTCCTCAAAATGACACTACGCAATTCGCGCGCGGATGTTATCCGAGATGCGCCAGCCCCATGATCGGAACCCGGTCTCAGGGCACGCCGACAACCGCGAATCTTTTCCGATGAGATAGCGGTTTCCCCGCCAGACCACCGTGGCGCTGAGAAGCGACACGAACCACACAATGCCGATAATGAAATCCTTGATGGGAGCAAGAAAATAGGTAAACGGCGATGGTTCGGGCAGAATGGCCCCTCCTGACGATGCGTTCATGGTTCTTCCAATCACCAAGTCACCCAGAATCTTTATCAGGCTTACGAGGGCCGCGAAGGAGAGCGTGGCGCGGGACGGCCCCCTGAAGATTACCGGCAGAAACGCGATGAACACCGGATTGGCAAGGAGCTCGGACAGGTAGCTGATCCCCCCGATCTTCCATCTGAGCTTTCCCCACCGCGTGTGGCGGTTCAGAAATTTTCTGATATTCCAGAACTCGTTTACATTGCTGATCAGATAGTTCGACAGGATGACTTTTTTGCCTGAGCGCTTCATTTCTCTTCCGATAACGAAATCCTCCGCAAGAACATCCTTGAAGGCCGTAAGCCCCCCGATCGCATCGAGATCGACTTTTTTCATAAGCATGGACTTTCCGATGACGCAGGGCATCCGGAGGAACTTGTCGAGAAAACTGACGCTGCCGATGATGAACGAATTCAGATGCAGGTTCTCAAGGATCGCCCCGATGCTGCGGCCGCCCACGCCCCGGATCATGCTGCTTACGAGTCCGACGGCGGAATCCGCGGTGTGGCGCGTGAGCTCTTGCAGGTAGTTCTTGTCGACCAGGACGTTGCTGTCGCTGATCAATACGTACTGGTAGCGGGCTTTGCGATAGGCGGGGATAAGGTTGTTGATCTTGGGGTTAAGTCCCAGATTGCATTTTTCAACCACGAGGGAGATGTTCCGGTCCGGATACTTTTCCTGGACTTTTTTTGCGACTTTGCAGGCCGGATCGTTCAAGTCCTGTAGACAAAAAAGAATCTCGTATTCCGGATAGTCCTGGGCGCAGAAGCTCGCGAGGTTGTCGAAGAGGTTGTCGTCGAGCCCCCGGAGAGGCTTCAGAATTGAGACCGGGGGGGAAAAACGGGACTCGCGAACCGGTCGCCGGTCGCCGGATTTCCCCTTCGCATTTATCAGCGACCATACGGCTCCAATCTGGATCAGGTAAAGCAGGGTCCCCACGATTGAAATCGCCGCACATATGACAAAAAAAATGGTCATGTGTTCTCTCCTGTCAATTAATTTCTAAAGAGCGTGATCGCGACTCCTTTATTGTGTCGAATGCAGCTTTTTACCGACTCGATGTTTTTATCGCAGTTTAAGAGTGTTTTCCACGAGTAGAGGTGGTGCGCCTTGTGAAAGTCGCTGTTGGCGATATAAGGATATTTTTTCAGGCTGATGACGTTGAATACATCGTCCCGGTTCGCGATCTCCCATGCGTCGATGAAACGCGCGTATTTGTCGCGGTTGTTCCAAAGGAAGAGCGTGTCCTTGTTCATGATGTCCGGTGTGTTGTGAGGATGGCAGGCGACGGTAAGAGTATCCTGCCGTTTTGCTTCGTGAAAGATTTCCTCGCAGCTCATGCAGGCGGGAACAAACTCCTTGATATCGAGAAGAAGGATGTGGGCCGACTCGTCTTTCGAAATATAATTCTTGCTGATCTCGACGCCGGGGATTACGAGCATCCCATATTTCCCCCAGGCCCGGTCGGCTTCCCTCTTGATGGCCGAGAGGTATTCATCGAAATTCTCTCCCCGGACGGACAGGTTGAAATTCCTTGCGAATTTTCCGATTGCGTTGTCTCCGTTCACGACATGATCGGTGATTGCGATGACGTCGAATCCCGCCTGACCGAACAGGTCGATTGTTTTCTCCATGTCTAACGATCCATCTGAAAAGGTAGTGTGAATGTGAAAGTCACACAAAAGCATGGTCGCATTCTACAAAAAAAATGTTACTGCCGTATGACAGTAACATGAAGTTTGTGTTAAGTTTTTTAGGCTGTTTTGTCATCGTTTATGCCGCTTCATCGACGTCACGCTCTCTCAGGATCCGTCCGTCGGCCGGCCGCTCGCATTCAAGCACCAGCGACCTCACCGTTTGCTCGATTTCCTCGGACTTGACTCGAAGCTCGGGCGTCATTGTTATTACCGCCTTTTTCATGCGCTCTTCAAACGTCTCCCCTCCTTCGATGACATCATGGTCGACTACGGTCACCTTGACCGGTTCGGTGAAATAGACATCGGCAACGACCCCGCTTTCGATTTTGATGATGATGTGATTCATTCATCCTCCCGCATTATGAAGTTGTGTTCGCGCAGCATCGGCCCGGCGTTTCGCATCAGCATACCTGATCTGTATTGCATGATGCGGGATGCTGTTTTGCCGTCCGCGCCTTCCCGTTTACCGCGGTGAACCGGATCGCGCCCCGCGCAGGACCTTTCCGAGAAAAACCGGGCAGGAATCGAAATTTTCCGTGGTGCAATACGCAGTATTTTGCCGTTTACTGATCGTCGATTTCATGATTGACGCTGAGCAGTAACTGCTGTTTGCGTTCCTGTAGGGACAGGCAGCGGCAAAGGCCACGGACAGCGGGGCAACCGCCGGTAAAAAAGGACTGAACATGGAACCTCCAGATTTTGGTACGATAAGTATACTCAATGAATGTTACAGGGGTATGAAAATATTATTACATTTTAAAGAAAGAAGATTATTGTGGAGCGACATTTTTTGAGCGGGAAGTTTCCATCAGGGACCGGCTTTGAATCAGGTAGGCGTAATAACTTGCGGCGCTCGTGGGATAACGCTTCATCGTTTTGAAATCGACCCGGTAGAGTCCGAACCGGGCGTCGAATCCCTGGAGCCATTCGTAATTGTCGATCAGGGTCCAGTAGAAGTACCCCCGGATGTCGAGTCCGTCTTTCAGGCAGCGCTCGACCACGTCCACGTGCTGTTTCATGAACCGCACCTTTCTCTCCGTGTCGTGAGTGGCGATGCCGTTCTCGGTGATAATGAGGGGCAGATTGAGTCTGGAGGCATACCGAAGGACCTTTGCAAGGCCGCGCGGATGGACTTCCCAACCAAGGTGAGTGAGGCCGTGTTTTTCGATGTCCAGGTACCGGAGTTCCACGCCCATTTTTTTGAACGGGTTGAAGCGGAGATGGATGCGCGTGTAATAATTCACTCCGAAAAAATCGAGCTTGCCCTTGATCGGGACCTCGATTTCCACAGGCCTCGAAAAGGGGAATTTGACATCGAAGATTCCCGTTTGAAACGCATTGATGATCGAGTGGTTATAGAAATAGTTTGCCGTCTTCTTGAGGAGGCGGTCGAGCGGGCTCCACTTTTTCCAGGGCGAGAAAACGGACATGTTATGCGCGATGCTGACTTTAGCGTCGGGCACATACTGATGGATGATGTCGAATGCCCTGCCGTGCGCGGTGAATATATTGGCAAGCGCCGCAAGAGCGCGTGGGACGTCCTTGAGGCCGGGGGGCGTACATCCGTCCAGGTAGCCGCCGATCAGGATAACGTACGGCTCGTTGAAGGTGATCCAATAACGCACATTTCTGAGCGTCGATACCATCTTTTCCGTATATCGCAGGAATTTTTCCCGGGATGAGGTCCGGTGCCAGGGATGGCGGTCCAGAAACCAGCGGGGATTGGTAAAATGGTGCAGGGTGAGCATGGGTTCGATATCGTAGCCGCGAAGAATATCGATGATCTCCTGGTAGTGCGCGATCGCTTCATCGTCCCACGTGTCCGGTCGCGGCTGGATCCTGCTCCACTCAAGGGAAAAACGATAGGCCTTGACGCCCAGCTCCTTCAGAAGCTTCAGGTCCTCGTGGAAAAGCGTATAATGATTGGTGACCTGCGGGCTGTCCTGCAATACCGGGTCCCAGGTCGTCCAGTCGGCATTGGGAGACCCTTCAAGCTGAAAAGCAGAGGTGGCAACGCCCCACTGAAAGTCCGCGGGGAAAACTGTCTGCTTCGCGCCATCCCTCATAAACCCTCTCTCGCCCAGTTTTAGCGTGTCAGTATACAATTGTTATCAGGACTATACTCTTCTCTTGTTACAGCACTGTTACTATTTGATGAAAAGTTGATGAAATAGAAACGGCATTTCCATGAAGGGCCAGGGATTTATTTGTCCTTAATGGCGTTTGTACGGCAGGAACCGCCGCAGGCGCAGGCGAAGCTTTTTGCCTTTGCCTTCTCGAACGCCTCTTTCCCCTCGCGGAAGCAGAGGCCGGCGATCACGAATGTTCCCGCGGAATCTATCCCCCCGATATGAGTCAACTCGTATCCAATGCTTGCAATGAGCAGAACAACCGAAAGCTGCAAACACGCGCGGGTGCATGCCGCGTCCGATAGAATGGCTTCGGAGTTGAGCTGTTTCCCTACTTTAACTTTGAAATGAATCAGCAGCCACATCGTGGCGATGGAAATAGTGGCTATGACAATGCCCCACAATGTCGTCTCGGGTTTATGCCCCCGGTAAAGGTCAATGGCTGCCGTAACCGATAGCCCGAGGGTAAGTACATAAAAGCCCGCTCCTGTGATCCTGAGCGCGGTCTGTTCGAACTGATCTGGATTTTCGGTTCCGTTGTTTCTGATCCTCCTCACCATGTGCCAGATGCCGATGCCCGAAACGACCTCGACAAAGGAATCCACGCCGAAACCGAAAAGCGACATGCTGCCGTCTTCAAGTCCGAAGAATACCGAAACGACCCCCTCGACAATGTTATAGGCTATGGTGATGAGCGCCAGCGCGGAAGCATATGAATAAAGCTTGTTGTTCTTTTGAGCGAATCCAATAGTGATCATCGTTCTTTACCTCCTTCGTAATGCCCTGGACCCCTTCGATGCCACCCGGCAACGGGCCACGACCTCGCTTACAAACGGCGCAGAGCCGCCGGGGTCTCCAAAATGATGGAGTTTGTCCGGCTTCGACGCCATCACGGCATCGGAGCGGGCGCCGAGCGCGATATTTCCGCGAATATCGCCGAAAACTCCGGTTTTCATTTCATCCTTCCGCGGTGAAGAGAATTATCACCTTCGTGCCTTTTTCCGGAATGCTTTCGATCTGCATATCCCACCCGTGGGCCTTGACGATGTGTTTGACGATGGCAAGACCCAGGCCCGTGCCCCCCATCTTCCTCGACCGCGCGGTGTCCACGCGGTAGAACCGTTCGCCGAGGCGGGGCAGGTGCTTCTCCAGCATGCCAATGCCCGTGTCCTCCACAAAAAGGTACGGCTTGCCTTTTTCCCTTCCCGCGCCGATCGTAACCCCGCCCTTGTCGGTAAATTTAATCGCATTGTCAACGAGGTTCGTAAGCACCTGGATGAGCTTGTTTCGGTCGGCCTCGATGGTAAGCGGCGTCTCCTGAAAATTCGTCTTGAGGAACAGGCTTTTTCCCGCAGCCTTTGCCTGAAGCAGCGTCAGCGCGTGTTCGATTGCGTCGGGGACATCCACAGGCGCTTTTTCGATCTTTGCCACGCCGAGCTCGATTTTTGAAATCGTCATGAGGTCGTCCACCAGACTGTTGATCCGTTCGCTGTTCGATTTGATGATCTTCAGGAATTTTTCCGCATGTTCGGTATCGTGCAAAGCGCCTTCGAGGAGGGTGTCGGAAAATCCCTTGATCGCCGTGATGGGGGTCTTGATCTCGTGGGAAATGTTTGCGACGAAATCCTTGCGCGCCTGTTCCAGTTTCTTGAGCTGCGTGATGTCGTGCAGGATGACGACGAACCCGGACAGTTCGTTCTCCTTGTAGGAGAGCGGCGAGACCCTCGCGGAAAAATATCTTTCCTCCGGATACTCAAGCCGCAGTTCGCTGACGCCGGAGGCCAGGTTTTTGCGCGCCTCGTCCATGAGGGACAGAAACAACGGGTTTCTGATCACCTCAAAGACCTGTTTCCCCCGGAGCGGAGCATCGCCGAAAAAATTCCGCGAGGCGGCGCTCGAAAGCTGGATCGTCCCCAGCGCGTCGAGGATCATGAGGACATCCGGGATGCTGCGCAGGATCACCGTAAGCCGTTTCCGTTCCTCTTCATTCTCGGCAATGCTGTTTTGCAGCCCCACGGACATCGCGTTCAGGCTTTCCGCGATCTCATCGAACTCTCCGGCGTGCTCCAGGTACAGTTTGTTGCCCACGGCCCCGCCCGCAAGCGACCGGGAGAATGCGCCGATCTGCCGGGTGAGCCGGCGGATGCGCTCCATCTGTCCGATCGAAAAGAGGCCGGTTGCGAGCAGGATCGCCGCGGCCACCGCCAGCATTTTTATCCTGAGCGCGTAGACCGCGGCATCGAAAGTCCTGAGCTGCTTGCTGAGCCGGACAAAACCAACAATCTTCCCGTCCCGCGTGACCCTGGTCGCTGCGTACAGCAGTTCCTCGTTCAGGGTTGCGCTGTGTCGCATCGACATCCCGCTGCCCTTCGTGAGGGCCTGCTGAATTTCCGGGCGTCCAAGGTGATTTTCCATTTGCGAAGATTCTTTGTCCGAATCTCCGAGGACCCTGCCGTCGGGAGCAATCACCGTGACACGATACCCGGTCTGTTCCTTGAATTGCCT
>DASWAB010000363.1:0-6846 GCA_036391375.1 Nitrospirota bacterium | reverse complement strand
ACGGCGCGGTCGAGGACCTCGAGGTCGTTGAAGACAGTTCCGCCCAGGACCAGCTTTCCGGAGAAGTTGACGCCCCGATCGTCAAGCTCGTGAACGGCATCCTGCTCCGGGCCGCGAAGATGGGGGTCTCCGACATCCATATCGAACCGTATGAAAGGAAGTTCCGGGTCCGATACCGGCTCGACGGGGTGCTCACCACAGTGATGGGCCTTCCGCTCAAAATCAAGAATGCCGTCATATCGAGAGTCAAAATCATGTCGCAGCTTGACATCGCCGAGCGGCGGCTTCCCCAGGACGGCAGGATCAAGCTCAAGATGGGGAAGCACAAAACGATGGACTACCGCGTGTCCGTTCTTCCGTGCCTGTTCGGCGAGAAGATCGTGCTGCGGCTTCTGGACAAATCCAACCTTCAACTCGACATGACCAAGCTCGGGTTTGATGAAGACCAGCTCGCGGACTTCAAGGCCGCCCTCGACAAACCGTTCGGCATGGTACTGGTGACGGGGCCCACCGGAAGCGGCAAGACGACCACGCTCTATTCTGCGCTGAGCGAATTGAACAAGGACTCCGAGAACCTTATGACCGCGGAAGACCCGGTGGAGTTCAACCTGATGGGGATCAACCAGGTGCAGATGAAGGACGAGATCGGGCTGAACTTCGCCGCCGCGCTCCGCTCTTTTCTCCGTCAGGACCCCGACATCATCATGGTCGGCGAGATCCGCGACTATGAAACGGCCGAGATCGGCGTCAAGGCCGCGCTCACCGGGCATCTGGTGCTTTCCACCCTGCATACAAACGATGCCCCGAGCACGATCAACCGCCTGCTCAACATGGGCGTGGAGCCGTTTCTCGTATCATCGTCGGTGATCTGCATCATGGCGCAGCGGCTCGTGCGCAGGACCTGCCAGAACTGCAAGAAGCCGGAAAAACTGCCGGCACAGACATTTATCGACGCAGGGTTTGATCCCGAGGAGGCCAAGACCGTCGTCAGTTACAAAGGCGCGGGATGCGACGTCTGCAACAGAACAGGATACAAGGGCAGGGTCGCGCTCTATGAAGTGCTGCCGGTGAAGGATGACATCAAAGAGCTGATCCTGCAGGGCGCTTCGGTCATGGACATCAAAAAACAGGCCATCTCCACCGGCATGAAGACGCTCCGGAGAAGCGGCCTGCTGAAGGTGAAGGCGGGACTCACGTCTCTGGAAGAAGTGGTCGAGAACACGTTCCCGGACAGTTAGACAACGCAGATTAACAGGGCAGCAAATCATTTTTTAGGGAGAGTTTTTCATGGCGAACCTGCATGACCTGCTGAAATACATGATTGAAAAGGGGGCGTCCGATCTCCACATCACCACCGGCATTGCCCCCTCGATCCGCATTGACGGAAAGATGAAGCCCATCCCCGGGCTGGAGCCCCTTACCGCCACGCAGACCAAGGACCTCTGCTACAGCATCCTCACGGACGCCCAGAAACACAAATTTGAAGAGAACAGCGAACTCGACCTTTCATTCGGCGTCAAGAACCTTTCGCGGTTTCGTGCGAACATCTTCGTGCAGCGGGGCGCCGTGGCCGCTGCCATCAGGACCATCCCGTTTAAGATCAAAACATTCAAGGAGCTCGGACTGCCGGACGTGGTGTCGGATTTGTGTAAAAAACCGCGGGGGCTGGTCCTGGTGACGGGGCCCACCGGCAGCGGCAAATCTACCACCCTGGCCTCGATGATCGATAAAATCAACGGAGAACGCCAAGAACATATCATCACGATCGAAGACCCGATCGAGTATCTCCACCCGCATAAAAAATGCCTCGTGAACCAGCGGGAAGTGAACGCCGATACCAGGTCGTTCAAGGACGCGTTGAAATACATTCTTCGTCAGGACCCCGACGTCGTGCTCATCGGCGAGATGCGCGACCTTGAGACCATCGAGGCTGCCCTGACCATCGCAGAGACGGGGCATCTCACCTTTGCCACGCTCCATACCAACTCGGCGGCCCAGACCATGAACCGCATCATCGATGTTTTCCCCCCGCACCAGCAGTCGCAGGTCAGGGCGCAGCTTTCATTCGTGCTGGAGGGGGTTGTCTCGCAGCAGCTTATCCCGAAGGTCGGCGGAGGCAGGGTGGTTGCCCTCGAGATCATGGTCCCCAATCCCGCCATCCGCAATCTGATCCGGGAAGACAAGATCCACCAGATCTACTCCACGATGCAAACGGGCCAGGCGAAATTCGGCATGCAGACCCTGAACCAATCGCTTTATGAGCTTTATGCAAGGAAGATGATCTCGTACGAAGACTGCATCGGGAGGTCGTCCGTCGTCGAGGAGCTCATACAGATGCTCGGACGCTCCGGGCTGGCGGGCGCGCAAATGACCCAGAAGGATTATCGCTGAATTGCCGGAGGGGGCTCCACTCATTCCAAATTCGGTCGAGGTGAAGAATGGCAACGAGCGTGTTTACCTGGGAAGGAAAAACGCGGCAGGGGACGGTTCAAAAAGGCGAGATATCGGCAAATAACAAGGATGAGGTAATCGCGCTCCTTCGGAGGCAGAACATCCTCCCGATCAACATAGCCGCCAAGCCGAAAGCGCTGAAGCTTCCCTTCGGAAGCCCGAAGGTGACCGACAAGGACCTCGTAATCCTCACCCGGCAACTGGCAACCATGATCGATGCCGGCTTGCCCCTCGTCCAATGCCTCGACATCCTCGGCACCCAGGCGGATAACAAAGCGCTTGCGAAGGTCGTCGTGCAGGTCAGGACCGACGTGGAGGGCGGGGCGACCTTCGCCGACGCGCTTCGGAAGCACCCGAAGGTATTCGACAACCTCTACGTGAACATGGTCGCGGCAGGCGAGGCGGGCGGCATACTGGACACCATCCTTCAGCGGCTCGCCGCGTACATGGAGAAATTCGCCAAGATAAAGAAACAGATAAAGTCGGCCATGATCTATCCGGCGGTCATTCTTTTCGTGGCAGTCGCCGTGGTGGCGCTCTTGCTTGTGGTGGTGGTCCCCATGCTTGCCGAAATGTTTGCGAGCATGGGCCAGGCGCTTCCGCTTCCCACCCGCATCGTGATCGGCGTCAGCAACTTCCTGAAGGGATGGGGAGGGTTGAGCGTTCTGCTGATTATGGTCGGTTCTTTCGTCGGGCTGAAGCAGTTTCGGAAGACCGAAAAGGGACTGACCCTCACCGACGGCATCGCGTTGAAAATCCCGGTCATGGGGTCGTTGATTCAGCGGGTGTCCGTGGCCAAGTTTACCAGGACGCTCGGCACGCTGCTTACGAGCGGCGTGCCCATCCTTGAAGGGCTTATGATTGTCGCGCGTACGGCCGGGAACAAGGTCGTGGAAGACGCTATCCTGACGACGAGGCAGGCAGTCAGCGAAGGCAAGACGCTTGCTGATCCGCTCGGAAAGGCGCGGGTCTTCCCCCCCATGGTCGTCCAGATGATCTCCGTGGGCGAAGCGACGGGCGCTTTAGACAACATGCTGAACAAGATCGCGGACTTCTATGATGATGAGGTGGACTCCGCTGTTGCGGCTCTCACCTCCCTGCTCGAGCCTATGCTCATGATTTTCCTGGGGACGACGGTCGGTTTTGTGATCGTCGCCATGTATATGCCTATATTCCAGATGGGATCAGTGGTCGGCGGCAAATAAACTTACGTGACCCGAGAGTTCTCAAGAGAGGAATATGCTTCGCGATCAAAACGGCTGATCGTGGGCCGGGTTGTGCTTGTTACGCTCCTGCTCGGGTCGTTTATTTTTTTTCAGCAACGATACAGGATTTATTCTTTTTCCACGCATCCGCTGTATTACCTTGTTTTCATCGTCTACGCCCTGACCGGTGGCTACTGGTACCTGCAGCATAAGATCAAAAGCCTGCACTTCCTTCTCTATCTTCAGACCGCTGGGGATATTATCCTCGTTACCGTTCTGGTGCATCTGACCGGGGGCATTGACAGCGGGTTTTCCCTTCTCTATCATCTGACGATCATTTCAGCGAGCATCAACCTGTACCGCCGGGGCGGGTACCTCTCTGCGTCCCTCTCGAGCATCTTGTACGGGGCCATGCTGGACATGCAGTATTATGACGCCCTTGGTTTTGTCCGGAGCCAGAACTTTACGGCGGGGCAGGTGCTTTTTCTGCTTTTCATCAACATTCTGTCCTTCTATATTGTGGCGCTGCTCTCGGGCTATCTGTCCGAGCGCCTCCGGGCGACGCGCCGTGAACTTCAGGAAAAAAACATCGATTTTGAGGACCTGCGGGCGCTGCAGGAGCATATTCTCCGGAGCGTGGGGAGCGGGATCGTGACCATGGACCTTCGGGGCGATATCACGTCGTGGAACCCAGCGGCGGAGCAGATCACGGGGTACGGCTATCGTGAGATCAGGGAGCGCTGGAAGGAAGTCTTCGGCGACAGCATCAAGGGCATCTTCGGTCATACCGATTTGCTGAAGGAACGGCATTATCGCTTCACCGGACAGATTGTGAAAAAAGGGGGGAGCGCCGCGATTCTCGGGATGACCGCATCGCTGCTCAAGGACGACGCGAACACCGTCCGCGGCATTATCCTCATCTTCCAGGACATCACCAAGCTGATCGAAATGGAGGAGCAGGTCCGGAGACAGGAACGGCTCGCAAGCATCGGAAGCCTGGCGGCAGGCATGGCCCACGAGATACGGAACCCCCTTGCGTCGCTCAGCGGTTCCATTCAGGTGCTGCAGGACGAGCTCGAACTCACCGGGGACAACAGGCGCCTGATGGACATCGTTGTCCGTGAGGCCGACCGCCTCAATACGATCATCAGCGAATTTCTGGAGTACGCCCGGCCCAAATCCTCCCAGACGGAAGAGATCGAACTCCTTCCAATCATCGACGAGACGATCATGCTTTTAAAAAACAGCAGGGATTTTTCAGGACATATCGGGATCAGCCGCGAGGTCGGCCCGCATATCCGCCTGCGGGGCGACGCGCAACGGCTGCGGCAGATTTTCTGGAACCTTTTCATCAACGCCTGCCAGGCCATGCCGAACGGCGGCGACATAACCGTTACGGCGTCGTCGTTTTCCCGCGCTAAGGATGATACGCTTTGGTGTGAAATCATCGTCGCGGATACGGGCGCTGGGATCGCGCGGGAACATCTGGACAATATCTTCGACCCCTTCTTCACGACGAAAGCGGAGGGCACCGGCCTGGGGCTGGCGATCGCGTACCGTATCGTCGAGGACCACGGGGGAATCATTGCGGTAGACAGTGAACCGGGGAAGGGAACGCGCGTCAAAGTGACGCTTCCGCAGGCGGATGACCCTGCGTCTTCCCTCGCGGCAGGCGCTCCGGAAGCCAACGAAGCGGACAGGCGGTTCAATAGCACGTATGGGGAAAATTCTCGTTGTCGATGATGAACAGAGCATGCGGGACTTTCTCGCTATCATGCTCAAAAAGGAAGGCCATGAGGTCGTGGCCGCTGAAAACGGGCGGGACGCGCTGAAGGCGGTCCAGGCCGAGATATTCGATCTCGTCGTCACCGACGTCAAGATGCCGGGCGCGGACGGCATCGAGGTGCTGAAGACGGTCAAGGACGTCTCCCCCGAGACCGTGGTCATCATGATCACGGCCTTTGCAACCGCCGAAACAGCCGTTGAAGCGATGAAGCTCGGTGCGTATGATTACATCATCAAGCCATTCAAGATCGATGAGATAAAACTCATTATCAGCAACTCCCTGGAAAAACGCCATCTCAGAAAAGAGAACATCCTCCTCAAACGGGAGATGGAATCGCGGGCGGGGTTCGAGAACTTCATCGGGAAGAGCGAGGCCATGCAAAAGGTTTTCTCCCTCATCCGCCAGGTCGCGGACACCAGCAGCACGGTCCTCATAACAGGCGAGAGCGGCACCGGCAAGGAACTCGTGGCGAAGGCGGTCCACTTCGGCAGCTCGAGAAAAAACGGGCCGTTTGTTACGGTCAATTGCGGCGCGCTGCCCGAGACCCTTCTGGAGAGTGAACTCTTCGGGTACATGAAAGGGGCGTTTACCGGGGCCGCGTCGAACAAACAGGGGCTTTTCGAGGCGGCCAACGGGGGGACTATTTTCCTCGACGAGATCAGCGCCACGACCTCTGCGCTGCAGATAAAATTGCTGCGGGTCATCCAGGAGCGGAAGTTCATGCGCGTGGGAGGGACCGCGGAGATCAAAGTGGACGTGCGGGTGGTCGCCGCGAGCAACCGCGACCTCAGGGAGGAAGTGAGGCAGGGGGCCTTCCGGGAAGACCTCTACTATCGGTTGAATGTGATTCCCCTGCAGCTCCCCCCGCTTCGCGCGCGGAAGGAAGACGTGCCTCTCCTGGTCGAGTTTTTTCTCAGGAAATGTTCAAAAAGAGACGGCGGGGGAACGAAAAAGATCGACCCCGCCGCAATGAAGACGTTGACGGATTATCACTGGCCGGGAAACGTTCGCGAACTGGAGAACGCGATCGAACGCCTTATCATCTTGACCCCGGACGATACGATCCGCATTGAGCACCTGCCTGACGCCGTCGGAAACTTCCGTCCCTGCGCCGACATGATTCCTTTCGACATCCCGGATGATGGATTGAATCTGGAGGCGCTTCTGGAGAACGCCGAGAAGACGCTCCTCCAGAAGGCACTCGAAAAATCCGGCGGGGTGAAGACCGAGGCGGCCAGGCTGCTCGGTCTTTCTTTCAGGTCCTTCCGGCACCGGCTCCAGAAGTATGACGCCTCCGGCGACCCTTGAGTTTTTCATTGCAAATCTCGCCTGTTTTCGCTACAATCCAACTTCCATGGCATACGAAACCTTGCGTGATTTTATAGCTGTTCTCGACAGGAACGG
>DASWAB010000362.1:0-2962 GCA_036391375.1 Nitrospirota bacterium | reverse complement strand
ACATGTACCGGGACCTGTTCACGGACGCCCGGCAGGTTTTCGAGGAAAAATACGGCCGCAATCTGGTTGGCGCGTTCAAAAAATTTCAGGACCTGGGCAAGGTGGAGATCATCACCTGCGCGGCGACGCACGGGTTCCTGCCGCTTATGCTGAACGAAAACGCCGTGCGCGCGCAGATTATGACCGCGGTGGAGCACCATGCGAGACATCTGGGCAGGTCGCCGAAGGGCATCTGGCTTCCGGAGTGCGGGTACTACCCCGGCCTCGACGAGATTCTTCGCGAGGCGGGGATCCGTTATTTTTTCACGGACTCGCACGGCGTGTTTCATGCATCGCCCCGTCCGAAGTACGGGGTTTACGCGCCGATTTACTGCCGTTCCGGCGTGGCGGCATTCGGCAGGGACATCGAGTCGTCCAAGCAGGTCTGGAGTTCCATCGAGGGATACCCCGGCGATTACAACTACCGGGACTTCTACCGCGACGTCGGGTTCGACCTTGACTACGACTACATCAGGCCGTACCTCCATCCGGACGGCGTTCGCGTAAACGTGGGGCTCAAGTATTACAAGATCACGGGCAACACGAACCATAAGGAACCCTACATCCGGAAGTGGGCGCTCGAGCGGGCCGCGGACCACGCGGGAAATTTTCTGTTCAACCGGGAGAAACAGGTAGAATGGCTCGCGGGCGTGTTTCAGGACCGGAAACCGATCATCGTGGCGCCGTATGACGCGGAGCTTTATGGTCACTGGTGGTTCGAGGGGCCGGACTGGATCAATTATCTGATTCGCAAGACCGTGTTCGACCAGAAGACCGTGAGACTGATCACGCCCATGGAATATCTGAACGAGAATCCAAAATGCCAGGTCTCGGCCCCGTCGCTTTCGAGCTGGGGATACAAGGGATACGCCGAGGTATGGCTCGACGGATCGAACGACTGGATATACCGCCACCTGCACAAGGCCGCCGACCGGATGGTGGAGCTTGCGCGAACATTCCCGCGTGCGGAGGGTCTTCTGCGCAGGGCGCTCAGCCAGGCGGCGCGGGAACTCTTGCTTGCCCAGAGCTCGGACTGGGCGTTCATCATGAAAAGCGGCAGCCACGTGGAATACGCCGTGCGCAGGATAAAAGGGCATCTGCTCCGGTTCGACAGGCTGTACCACGGCATCAAAGGAAACTCTCTTGACGAAGCATGGCTCGGCGATATAGAATATTTCGATAACCTGTTCCCGGAAATCGACTATCTCGTATATGCTTAAGCCGTCTACGCTCAGGGAGCTGAAAAAAATAGTCGGCCCCGCCAATCTGTACACTTCAGCAGAAGAACTGGTCGTCTATTCGTACGATGCCACGCGGCGGGAATCGCTTCCGTGGGCCGTGGCGCGGCCTGCCTCTTCCCGGGAAATTTCAGAGATACTGAAACTGGCGAACCGCGACCTCTTTCCGGTGGTCCCTCGCGGCGCGGGCACGGGCATGTCCGGCGGGTCAGTCCCCGTCCGGGGCGGTCTCGTCCTCTCCCTTGAGCGGATGAACAAAATTCTCGAAATCGACGAAGATGACTTTCTCGCGGTGGCGGAGCCGGGCGTGGTCACCGGAGACTTGCAGCGTGAGGTCGAATCGCGGGGCCTCTTCTATCCGCCGGACCCGGCCAGCCGCGATTTCTGCACCCTGGGCGGGAACGTGGCGGAGTGCGCGGGGGGGCTTCGCGCGGTGAAATACGGCGTCACCAGGGACTATGTCCTCGGCCTTGAAGTGGCGCTGCCCACGGGCGAGCTCATCAGGACCGGCGGCCGCGTGGTCAAGAGCGTGGCAGGATACGACCTCACGAAGCTCATCGTCGGATCCGAGGGGACACTCGGCATTGCAACGAGGATAACCCTCAAGCTTCTGCCCCTGCCGGAGAGCGTGCGGACCCTGGCCGCGTTTTTCGATACCGTCACGGCAGCGGCGGTCGCGTCGTCGAAGATTTTGGCAGGCAGAATTATTCCGCGCGCGCTCGAGTTTGTGGACCAGGCCGCGCTCCGGGCCGTCGAAGAATACTCAAAGGGGGACTTGTCCTCCGGCGCTGCAGCCATGCTGCTCATTGAGGTGGACGGTCCGCCCGAGTCCACGGCGCGCGAGGCGGACAGGATCGCTGAGCTGCTCACCCGAGCTGGGGCAATCAGCGTGAGCAGGGCGGAAGCGGAGGCCGACCGCGAGCGTCTCTGGAAGGTGAGGCGCTCGATATCGCCGGCGCTCTATAAGATAAAGCCGAAAAAGGTGAACGAGGACATTGTTGTGCCTCGGAGCAAAATACCGGACATCCTGCGCGAACTCGGCGCCATCGCGAAGCGGCACGGCCTTTTGATCGTGAACTTCGGACACGCCGGGGACGGAAACATCCATACGAACATCCTGATCGATGGGGACGAGATGCCGCGCGCAGAGGCCGCAGTGAAGGAGATCTTTGCTGCAACGCTTCGCCTCGGCGGGAGCATCACGGGGGAGCACGGCATCGGTACGACGAAGGCGGAATATCTGCCCATGGAGCTGGGAGAGGACGCGATCCTGGCCATGAAGCGGATCAAACAGGCGCTCGACCCGAACAACATCCTGAATCCGGGAAAGATTTTTCTGTGAGCGTCGATTCGCCACGAATTTCACGAATGATGAAAAACGTAAAGAGAAAAGAAAAAAACGTGCATTGGCTTGTCATCGTCATAATGCTCACGATGCCATACGCACCTGCCCGCGCCGGAGAGACGTCCGCATCGACGGCCAAAGGGCTTCGCGCGGAGGTGCAGGCCCTGGAGCAGGAGGCGGCGCGACTCGAGGAGGAGAATAGCGGCCTGCGCCGAATGATCAAGGATCTCGAGGATGACGAGCTTTATCTCGTGGTGGACACCGAGGGCAACCGGTTGACGATGCGGAAGGGAAACGAGGTCCTCCACACCGCGGTCTGCGGGACCGGCAGCAGGCAATC
>DASWAB010000361.1:0-3600 GCA_036391375.1 Nitrospirota bacterium | reverse complement strand
CCAATGTACGAGGATAATACGAGTTCTGTGGTTGCCCTTCCAGCGGGTGATTTTCGTTTTGTCTTCATGGTCGTAATTATATAATATTACTAACGCAAGCGCAATCTATTTTTACGGGGTCTTCCTGCCTTTTTCTTTCCTCTGGCTGCATACTGCTTCAGCTCACTTTCCGCTATGAGATGATCACGCCCGTACTTTTCTGACTTTATTCTCCCTTCAATAATCAACTGACGCACTCTCGCGGGCGTTACGTCGAGATATTCTGCCGCGCTTTCTGTTGTATAAATTTTATTCATTGAAAAACTCATTCCAGAACGTCTGGGCCTCTGCGCTCTCGGACTTCTCGTCTTCCCATTCGCGGGAGAATGCCAGGGTGCGGTCTTTTATTTCGTTGAGGGACAGCGGCATTATGAGACAATATTACGGATCGAATGAAATTGCAAGAGGAAAATGGAGTTCAGATGACCAGCGCTTCCCGCTCGCCGTTCAGATACCGTCGTGCGAGCAGGAGCAGTTTGAGGTAGTAGTTATCCAGGCAGGGGACGAAATCGCCGGCAGTCACTTCGACCGTTTTTCGCAAGCCGTCGCTTGTATGCAGCAACAGTTCCATTCGCTGCTTCTTTCCTGAGAAAAGCCCGATCCCCTGCTCCACGTCCAGCTCGGCCACGCCCTCGAGTTCTTCCCGCTGAAGCAAAAGGTCATCAGGCCTGACGGCGCGGGGCAGAAGAAATACGTCCTGGAATTCGCATTCCTTCACGCCCGGCGTAAAGCAAAACACGAAGACCCTGCGGCCGAGCGGCGCGAACTCGCCGAATGAAATATCGATTCCCAGCTCTTCCTTGAGCTCCCTCGGCCCGGCCGTGCCCGCGTCCTCTCCGGAAGCATAATGCCCTCCCACGCTCACATCGAACCTGCCGGGAGCGATCTTTTTCCCCTCCGCCCGTTTCTGAAGGAGCGCGCATCCCCTGCCCTGCCGTTCGTAAATGACGAGGCAATGGAAGGCCCCGTGCCATGCGCCGGTCCGGTGCGCGTCGTCGCGGGATATGGTTTCGCCGGTTTTGCGGCCGGCGCAGTCCAGAACGTCAAAACGCTCCACGGGTCGGTCCTTTCCTCAAACGAGAACGATTATACGCCGGTCTATTTTCTATGGCAACTATCGCATGATTTCAGTATAATACAACCGATACATTCGGCCGCGCTATGACCATGTCATCTTTTTACAATTCCTATGCGGGCATGTATATCGTCCAATCGCTCAGCCACTCATTCATAACGGTGCTTCTGGTGGACGCGGCGCTCCAGGCCTGGAAGATTGAAAATCCCGTTACGCGCCAGCGCTTTCGGCTGCTCGTCATCATCCTGCCGATCCTGCTGTTTCCGCTCTATCAGGCAGTCAATCCGGCCCGGAGTTCGCTCTCGTTCCGGCTGACCGCCCTGTTCGATTCGGCGCGCTGGCTGAATCTGGAGCTGTGGCAGGGCATCCACGCGGGGGCGCTGTTTCTCCTGTTATTATCGTTTACAACGTTTGTCTTTGTCGTGCAGGAGATGGTCCCGATCATCAAGCACGCCCTTGCCTCAAAAAAGTCGGGATCGCACGGTGAGAAACCTGACGGGGACTCCTCGGTCATGAAGGCATTGGCGGCCCTGCCCGGCCCCATCCCCGACGCGCTCATCATCCCCGACGACGATCTTGTCCTGTTCGTTACCACCGGCAGGCATCCGACGGTTTTCCTGTCCACCGCGGCCGTGAAGGAGCTCACGGAGGAAGAAATTCAGGCGGCGATCGCCCACGAGATCGCCCACATCGAACGGAACAAGCGGCCGCTGCTCATCGCCGCGTTTCTCCTCAGGATCATGCAGTTTTTCAACCCGATCTCTCTCATGGAATTCCGCAGGATCGTGCAGGAAGAGGAAAAAATCTGCGATGACATCGCGGTCGCCCTGACGGGAAAATCGCAGGCGCTCGCCGATACGCTCCGCAAGTTCCATCCGCCGGAGGACGACGAGCAGGCGGAACAGCAGGCGGCCGCCGTCCGCCTCAGCGACCGTTTAGAGGAATTCAGCCACGCGCTGGTCATCCAGAGCAGAATCGAGCGCCTTGAGGCGCCTCGCATGCCGGGACGCGACGGGAACCGTTTTGCCTTCGTCCTCACCTGCGCGGCGATCCTCTTCATCAACTACACCGTCGTATGACGGCGCAAGGAGACATCATGCGGGAACGAGCTCTCGGCCTCATCATATTCGTAATTACGGTTGCCGTCCTGACGGTCTCGATCAGATTGTTGAACTGGCTCCCCGGCGTCTTTCAGGAAGGCCTCGTCAGAACGTACGACAGCATCGAAGCGGTAAAGTCAAAACTTCGCATCCGCGACGTGTATACCCCGTCCTATTACCCGCAGGGGCTGCGCTGGCCACCCACGCGGATAACCGCTCAAACGAAGCCGTATACTATGATCCTCCTGGAATGCACGCGACAGGAAGACGGCCTGCCCTCCCTCGTCATTTCGCAGACGGCCCTTCCTCATTCCGCTCCGCAGCCGGAGATCAGGATGCTTCGCAGGACCGAACGCGTCCACTATCCGCTGAAAGGAAGGAGCGCCCTGCTCGACGTGGGCTTCTGCGGGAACAACGAACCGTGCAGCCGCATCTCGTGGGACGAATCGGCCTACCGGATCGAGGTGATCATGCTGGCCCCTCCCACCGAGATCGTGAAGATCGCGGAAAGCATGGTCTCCGAATAAATTCCGCGCAAGGAGGCTCGGCTTACATCAGATTTTCTGCAGAATTGCGAGTGACGATTTTGTAAAACAGACGCCCTCGGGCAGCTTGCAGTTCCCGGCCTTCTTCTGGCCCACGGGATTTTCCGGCTGCTTCATGGCGGCTATCCCGCTCTTCGCATCAGCAAAAAGCCGGGAAAATTCTCCAGGAAGGTTCCGTATTCCTTCGGCATGCTGGCTTTCGAATTTCGCCAGATTTTCTTTGACCGCCGCGAGCGTATTAACAAAGGAATTGCAGGAGCGGCAAAACGGGTCCGCCTGCTGGCTCTTGAGTACCCCCGCCACATATGCATAACCGCGCGCCTGATTCATGATCTCCATTGATATGACCTCCTCTTCGTCCCTGAGTGAAGAAGCTTAGTGAGCGCATCCGTCGCCGCTGTGGCCGCCGCAGCATCCCTGGAGCGTAAGCGCGGGGAGTGTTTGCGCAGCAAACAGCGCCACATTTTCCCGTATCGTGGCCGCCTGCGCGCGGTGCACCGTAATCCCCATCTGGTTCAACCGGGTGAGCGCGCCCGCGCCGATGCCGCCGACCACGATTGCGTCGACCTGCCGATTGTCAAGCGCCTTCATCGGGTTACACGCGCCGTGCGAATGGTGCTGGTCCCTGTTATTGACAATTTCAAGAATATTCGAGTTCGTATCGACGATCACGAACATCGGCGCAGAACCGAAATGATTGTACACCGCGCTTTCGACCCCTTCGTTTTTTTGTACCGGAAAACAAATCTTCATTTCATGCTCCTCCTTTGCAGAGATTGATAAACGGCTACTCAAACACAATGGCCATGCCCCGGCTGAGGGCCATTGCAACCTTCTTACG
>DASWAB010000360.1:0-3861 GCA_036391375.1 Nitrospirota bacterium | reverse complement strand
AGCGAGAAAGTAGACGAACGTGATGATTGCGCAGACCCGGTGCATGAGACCAGCCGACCTGTAGCCGCACAGCAGTTTTATGAGCCAGGCCGCCCAGGGCGCTTCGGCGTATTTGAGCGGCATGCCGGTGGCAGCGAGCCCGATGAAACTCACCGCCATAATCATATGAATAATACGGTGAAAGGCGTTAAATCGTTTTATCAAGACCATCCTCCCCGCCCCCCTTCCCGTGCATCCTCTCCTTAAGAGAACGGTAGGCCCACAGAATCGTGTGGGTGAAAAAGAAGGCAAATACGCCGACAAGCAGCGCTGTCATGAAGAGGGAAGTGTAATAGAGCGCCGGATATTTCTTTCGGTTTTTTCCCTCAGCGTGTGCGTAGAACCTCGTAAACCCCGCTGTCGCCCGGCTGTGGCACCGTCTGCATGTGGCAAGGATATGCTGCTCCGACAGCGGTGAGGAGGCGTCGGCGAGGGCGACGATGCCGTGAGAACCATGGCAATCGGCGCATTTCGCCATCGTTGCGGAACCGAGCCCAGTCACCTTGCCATGGTACGTCTTCCGGTAGGTCTTCATCTGCTCCGGATGGCAATTGCCGCACTGCCGGATGAGCGAGAGCTGCCACTGCTCCTCGACTGCCCGCGGAGTCAGATGTTCCAAGTGGCAGTCGAAGCAGGTCGGGGCCATCACGTTCTTCCCGTCATACAGCGCCGCCGCATGGACGCTTCTGCGGTACTCTTCGAATTCTCCCGGGTGGCAACGCGAGCAGAGATCGGCAATATTCGACCTATGGGTCATGGACCTTTTGTCGGCCGCAGGAAAAACAGAATGAGTCCCGTGGCAGGTTTGGCACGTAGGAGCGGCCGTGTTACCGCCCGCCTGCGCGCGGCCATGGACGCTCAGTTTGTATTCGAGCGCCTGCTCCCTGGAAGCGCCTTGTGTTCCGAGAAGGTGATGAGCACTGCAGGTTATCGTGATCGCAGTTGTATGTGGAAAAACGCGTACATTGCGATGGCATGCGTCGCAGGCGAAACCGCCGTGAACGGACTGTTGAAAAAGCGACTGGTCAACAAAGCCCTTTGCTCCTTTGCGGCCGTGACAGCCGATGCAGTCATCTTTGGGGTCAGCAGATCGCGGAAGCAGAAACAAAATGAAGAGGAACATCATGAAGGGATATTTCATGAGGGAGCGTTCCATAAATGTATTGTAGCAAATATCGAAAGGCTGTCAAGAAAAGGAAGGGTTGCCAAAACGGCGACGGAAGACAAGCAAACAAATCAAACGTGTCGTGTTGCGATAATCGGCATCACTCCCCTTTTTTCACCAGCGTGCCGGCGAGGTAAAAGAACACCGCTGTGTACGCCGCAAGGATAAGCACGGAAGCCTTCTGCGGGCTTTCTCCCGAGGCCAGCGTCCGGAGCAGATGGCTCGCGTGGGTAAGCGGATAGACGAGGATCGCGCTGTGGAATGGCTCCGGCAGTTTGTCAGGAGAAAAAAACGTGCCCGCGAGAAAGGACATGGGGACGATGAAAAAACTGTTGAAGTTCGACATGTCCTCATGGGAGCGCGCGATCATGGCCGCAGCTACGCCGGCAGCTCCAAAGCAAAAGGTCGTGAGCGCGAGCACGAGGAAGAATGAGAGCGACAAGTGCAGGCGGATGCCCGATGCGAGCCCAACCAGTATCAGCATAAGCGCGGAAAACAGCCCCCTTACAAGGCCGGTGAGCGTCCTGCCGAGGGCGACGTCCCAGTGGCTCACGGGTGAGACAAGCACTTCCTCGAGCGTCTTGGTATAGAGCTTGCTGATGTTAAGCGACGTCGAAACCGGACTGAAACTGTTGTTCATAGCCGAGAGCGCGAGAATGCCGGGCAAAACGAATTCGAGATATCCTCCCCCGCCCACGTTCATGCCGCGGCCGAGGCCCCAGCCGAAGGTAACGAGATAAAGCACGGGCATGACCAGGCTCGATGCAAGAAACCGCCAGGGCTTCTTACGGATGAGCAGCATGTCTTTCCAGAAGATGGGATAGAAGTTCATAGCCGTATTCCGCCGCGGATGAACACGAATGGAGGGTTTTTGATTTTCATTTCACACTCCGCGTTCCGTTTACACCTGCGTTCACAAGGGCCTGGGGCGCGAGTGCAGGGCGCACTCCGCGCTCACGTATCTATTCTCTCACCCGTCAGACTGATAAACACGTCCTCGAGCGTTGACTCGCGGATCAGAAGATCGCAGCCCAGGCCGCGGCCCGCATCAATTGCCGTTTCTCGGGTCGGGAAAAATTTCCGCGGGATATCCGGTTTCCCTATGCATTCGAGCGAAAACTTCCCTACCTGCGCCTTGAGCGCAGAGGGGCTGCCCATTGCGATGATCCTTCCCGCGCGCATGATGGCGACACGGTCACAGAGCGCGTCCGCCTCTTCGATATAGTGTGTCGTGAGCAGGATCGTGATGCCTTCCCGCCTGAGCGAATCGATCAACCCCCAGATCATGCGGCGCGCCTGCGGGTCGAGCCCCACCGTGGGCTCGTCCATGAATATAACCCGGGGCCGGTGCATGAGTCCCCTGCCGAGCAAGAGCCTTCTGCGCATGCCGCCGGATAGCTGCTCGACGGGCGTGTTCTTCTTGTCCCAAAGCCCGACAAAACGGAGCAGTTCTTCGGTGCGGGCATACCGGTCGCCCGGCGTCATCTTATGGAGCCTGCCGTGATATTCAAGGTTCTCCGCGCACGTAAGCTCGATATCGAGATTCAGCATCTGCGGAACGACGCCAATCGAACGCTTGACATTGAGTGGATCACTGGTCACATCAAAACCGGCAACAGACGCTGTGCCCGAGGTGGGATGAAGCAGCGTGGTCAGCATGCGGATCGTCGTGGTCTTGCCCGCTCCGTTCGGTCCGAGCAGGCCGAAGACCTCGCCCTTGCCGACGGCGACATTAATCTCCTGCACCGCGCCGATTGAGCTGAAGTATTTGGTAAGATTATGTGTCGCGATCATGAGAAAAAGTCAGCCACGGATTAACACAAACTTCCGCAAAAAAAGAAAATGAATTCGTGACCATTCGTGAAAATTCGCGGCAAAAAATTCTGCGACTTTAATCCTCCGCCTCGATCCCCAGCGACTTGATCTTCCGGTGCAGGTTGCTGCGCTCCACGCCGATAGCGTCCGCGGTCCTGCTGATGTTGCCGCCGAACTCCCTGAGCTTGCGGATGATGAACTCGCGTTCAAACTCCGCGCGAGCGTCCTTAAGCGTCGCCTGATCGTAACCGCGCGACAAGCCGCCGTTGCCGTGCGGCTTCTCCGCGTGCGCGCCGCCCACGGGCGGCGGCACGTCACGGGCCGACAACACGGGGCCGGGAGCCATAATGATGAGACGTTCGATGAAATTCCGCAGCTCGCGCACATTGCCGGGCCACGGGTACCGGACGAAAAACGCGAGGGCCTCGTCCTCGATGGCCTTCGGCTTCTGACCGTACTCTCTCGAAAATTCCTCCAGGAAGTGGCGCACCAGACGCGGGACGTCATCGGGCCGCTCGCGGAGCGGAGGCACATCGAGAGGGATGACGTTCAAACGGTAATAGAGGTCTTCGCGAAACGTCCCCTTGCGGATCTCTGCGGAGAGTTCCTTGTTTGACGCCGCGATCACACGCATATCGGACCTCAGCGTTTTCGTGCCGCCCACGCGCTGGAATTCCTGCCCCTCGAGCACGCGCAGCACCTTGGCCTGCGTGGCCAGGCTCATGTCCGCAATCTCGTCGAGGAAGATGGTGCCTCCGTGAGCAAGCTCGAATTTCCCGCGTTTCATGCCCGTCGCGCCAGTGAACGAGCCCTTTTCATGGCCGAAGAGTTCGCTTTCGATA
>DASWAB010000359.1:0-9357 GCA_036391375.1 Nitrospirota bacterium | reverse complement strand
GCTTCATTGCGCTGTTTTCCGGCTGGAGCCTCACGCGGCCGATCTCGGCAAAAAACCGCTTGACCGTCGCCTCTCCTTCCACCAGCGCCACGATGATATCGCCGTTCTGTGCCGTTGTCTGCGCGCGCACGAGGAGCATGTCGCCGTCCATGATGTGCGCGTCCTTCATGCTCTCCCCCCGCACCTTGAGGGCGAAGAGGTTGTGGGGGCTTCGGAGCGAGAAGAGGGAAAGATCGACCATGACCTCGGCCTCGCGGTTCTCCGGGGAAAGCACCGGAGCCCCGGCAGCCACCCGGCCGAGCAGGGGGACCGCGGCAGTTGCACGCCCGCCCGCGCGGAGGGCGATCCCGCGGGACTTGCCGCGCTCGCGCATAATAAGCCCGCTCCGTTCGAGGGCCGCAAGGTGGCCCTCCACGCCGTTCGTCGAGCGAATGCCGAACTTCTCCCCGATTTCCCGCATGGAAGGCGGGATGCCGCGGAAATCGACGGTTGCGCGGATGAATTCATAGATGGCACGCTGACGTTCGGTGACGCGCGAGGGCAATGCGGAGCGCGGAATGCGAAGTGCGGAATCGGGATCATGGGTTTTACGGATATCTGTACTATATTTTGTTTTCACGCTTTCGCCATCCTTTTCTTTAGAACCTGTCTCAAAATTATTTCTTCTGAAAAGAGCCGTCAAACCCGCGAAAGCGGGTATCCAGAAAAAACCGAAAATACTGGATTCCCGTTTTCACGGGAATGGCCCCTTAAGACAAACGAATGCAAAAAAGTATTTTGAGATAGGTTCTAATATTTCCGGTCCCCCTCCGGCCTCCACGCGGGCGAGATGATCCGCTCATGCCGGTATCGTTCGGCAAGCGTTCCCCACGTGACCGTGAAATCCCCGTACCGGTCGTTGATCTCGTCCATGGCTTCGGCGATGAATTTCCTCCTGCGTTCCTCCTCGAACAGGGGAATTTGCGTTTCGTTCCGCTCCAGGCAGGATACGCTCACTCCCACCAGCCGTATCGGCTGCGAAAGCGATATCTCCCGGAGAATATTGACCGCCGCCGCGTAAATCTCCAGGCCGTGGTCCACGGCATGGCGCAGCCGGTGCTGTTTCGAGAATGTCTGGAAGTCCGCGTAGCGGAGAATCAAGGTCACGGTCCTGCCTGCATACGAGCCGCGCCGGAGCCTTCTGCCCACTTTCTCCGAAAGCTGCAGGATATGGCGTTCGATCATGCCGATGTCCGAACAATCATGATCGAGGGTCATGCTGTGTCCCATGGATTTTGCCTCCTCCTGCCGCGAATCGAGAGGAACGACCGGGTCGTCGTCGAGCCCACGCCCCATGCCGCGCAAGCGCTCGCCGATGATGCCGAACCGCGCGGTCAGCCTGCGGAGCGGGGCGCTGCCCAGTTCCCCGCACGTGCGGATGCCCATTGCCGCGAGATGACGGGTCAGGTTCGGGCCGATGCCGCAGAGCTCCTTGACCGGGAGGTCATGGAGAACATCTTCGACGTCGCCGGGTGAGATCAGCACCAGGCCGTCGGGCTTCTGCATGTCGCTCCCGAGCTTCGCCAAAAGCTTGTTCGGCCCGATGCCGATGGAACAGGTGAGCCCCGTTTCGTTCCAGATCCGCTCCTTGATCCGGACGGCGATCCGGACCGGGTCCCCGAACAGCTCCTCGCATCCCGTCACATCGAGGAACGCCTCATCAATGGAAAACATCTCGACCAGCGGAGTGAAGTCCTTCCATATCCGGAGCAGCTCCTCGCAGGAATGGGAATACTTCGCCGAGTCGGCTGGCACGAGGACGAGCTCCGGGCATTTCAGCCGCGCCTCCCCGTAGGTCATGCCGGTCTTCACGCCGAAGGCCCTGGCCTCGTAGGACGGCGAGAGGATGACGCCGCGGTGTTTCGACCCGATCACGGCCATGGGCTTGCTGCGGAGCGCGGGGTTGGCCCGCTGCTCCACCGAGGCGAAGAAGGCGTTCATGTCGATGTGTATGATATTTTTCATTTTAGCCGCGAATTTCACGAATTAACGCGAATGCAATAATGAAATGACAGAAAAGCCTCACCCTTCCGCACTTGAAAGCCTCCATCCGAGGCTTTCCCGGTTATAACAGATTTCATACAGCCCCTGTCCGTCTGTGACGGAGAAATGGAGGATGCAGGCGCTTCCCTCCCACGTCTTCCAGACGAAGGTGGTCTCGCGGACGCGGATCTGCCTTCCCTTCCAGGCGAACCAGACCGGCCGTATCTCGCCCCTGCTGAAAACGGCGCCGACTTTTATGGGTTCGTTGATCTCCACCGGCATGGACATAGTATAGTGAACATCTGTTCACTTGTCAAGAGGCATAGCAGGGCGTTATCGTGAGCGATTTACATCGGGATTGCTTCGCCTGTGGCTTGCAATGATAAGCGAGGGACCTGCGGTTAAAAAGACTTTTTCAGCGAACTGTCGGGACGCAGGGGTTGTCTGAAGAAAACGCCAAAGCGCAGGTGAAGCCGCGTGCGGAATGATGATGCGGAATTCGGAATGCCTCTAATATTCTTTCCCCACCCGCTTGAGGTATTCGCCGAACTTCATGTCCAGTCTCATGATGTGGTCAACGATCCAGTCCACCACCATCTGGTTCGTGGTGGCCGAAAGATCGTAGGAACTGCCGGGCGCCCGCGGGAACGACGCCTCCTTCTTGATCTCGGCGAGGGCGGCAAGGTACCGCTTATGATCCTCGCGCTGGTCTTCAATCCCCTCGTAATGCGTCTCCCGCATATGCTTTTCCTCTTCGGCGAAGTGGATCCGGGCATAATCATTGAGGAACTTGAGCGTCCCGTCGATCTCTTCCTTGCACCGGTGCTGCTTGATGGCGAGAACGAGATTGTTGATCCTTCTGAACAGCTCTTTGTGCTGGCTGTCGATCGTCGCGATGCCGGTCGCCAGGTTTTCGGTCCATTCCATGGAAATGCCCCCTTGGTTGATCGGGATAAGGAATATTAATGGGTGGAGGGAACAATGTCAAGAAATTGATTTATCTGGCTTCGGACGAGCAGAGGGCAATATGATCTTCGTCATTTGACAGGCGATTGCAAAAGCGTTAAGCTAAGACCGATGAAAACCGCTGTCGAAATCTACAAGTATTTGCCAAAGACGAACTGCGGCAAGTGCGGCCTTCCGAGCTGCATGGGCTTTGCGGCAAAGCTTTCCTCGCGCCAGGCGAAGGCGGACGACTGCCCGAACATGACTGCGTCCGCGCGCGAGGCGCTCCGGGAAGCAGAGACGAGCGTACGCGAATCTCCCGGCACGGTCTACGAACAGGTCCTGAAATCGCTCCGCCCGAAGGTCCTCGCGCTGGACTTCCGAAAGATAGCGCCCCTCTTCGGCGCCGCCCTCGAAGGCCCGGATGCGCTTTCAATCACCTTTCTGAACGAAGCCTATCTTGTCACGAAAGAGAAAATTTCCGACGCACGCGGAAACGAACCCCGGCCCTGGATATCGATCCTCATCTACAATCATCTCTGCATGCCCGATCCTCCCGCCCCTGCCGTGGAATGGATCACTTTCGGCTCGATCCCCGCTTCCCACGCAAAGGACAAGGCCTGGGCGGGCCACGTTGAAGAGGAAATTGCGAGGCGCTTTGAGGGAAGGTTGGAAGAACTGAAGGCCGCCTGCGAAAAGATCGGGGGGATCAAGACCGAAATGCAGGGCAGCCATGATGCGGCCTTTGCGTTCCGCTTCTTTCCGCACTATCCGGTCCTGCTTCTCTTCTACGACGCTGTCGCGGAAGAAAATTTTCCCGCCCAGTGCAAGATGCTCCTGGACAGGACTGCGCCGCGGTATCTCGATATCGAGTCGATCGTGGTATTGGGAGAGGAGTTTGCGGGAAGATTGACGGGTTAGTGCGGGATACACCTGCTCTGTCGCCTGTGCGCTCGTTCAAGCCGGCAGTCGGACCTCCTTTAACCTATTAACCCGATAGTCCGGCTGTCGATGCAAGTGCGCGAATGCAGGAATGACAATTCTGTCGTCCTGAACGGAGTAGAGAATCTTATAGGGGAATTTGTGGACGATGTATTGCCGGATTTCCTTGCGCTCCGTCGGCCATGCCGATGCTATTTCGCTGACGTCACCACAGCCATCCTTTTTACCGCATGCAGCAAATACTCCACGTTCCCATCCTGCCCTGTTATCGGCGATTCGATCACGCCCCTTACCTCCAGCCCCGCATTTTGCATAAACGTCTTGATCCTTTCCACCGCTGCGCTCCTCGCCGCCTCATCACGCACGATCCCGCCCTTCCCCACCCGTTCCTTCCCCACTTCGAACTGGGGTTTGATGAGGGCGACGATCTCTCCGTTGTGCGCGAGAAACGGCAGAATCGAGGGGATGACCTTTTCGAGTGAAATGAACGATACGTCGATGACCACGATGTCCACGGCTTCGGGGACCTGTGAAGCGGCCATTTCCCTGATGTTCGTCCGCTCAATGACGACTACCCGCGGATCCTGACGGAGCCGCCACGCAAGCTGGCCGTAGCCCACGTCCACGGCATAGACTTTTCCCGCGCCGCGCTGCAGCAGACAGTCCGTGAATCCTCCGGTCGAGGCGCCGACGTCGAGCGCGACCTTGCGGGTCACGTCGACCCCGAAATGCCGCAGGGCAGCCTCGAGTTTGAGCCCCCCCCTGCCGACATACGGAAGCTGCCCGCCGGTGATCCGGACAGTCGCGTCTTCCGGCACGAGCGCGCCTGCCTTGTCGACCTTTTGGTTATTCACGAGCACCTGCCCGGCAAAGATCACTGCCTGGGCCTTCTCGCGGCTCTCCACGAAGCCCCTCTCCACAAGCAGGCGGTCAAGCCGAATTGCAGGCGTTTTTTTCGTGTTTTTTTTGGGCATCGGAGACGACCGCAAGTGATCGCGTGTGAGCCTACCAGAAGCACCGCGCGCTGTCAACGGACAAACGCGAAATCATTCGTTGACGTTGTTCAGGGACTCGTATAAACTTAAATAAAACTCAGGTGTCAATAATTCAGGTCGAGACATCTTCGCGGGGAGGATGAAATATGAAAAAATCGGGCATGGTTCTGTTTTTTCTGACGCTGATGGCTGCAGCGCCGGACGCAGTTTTAGACGCGGCCACGCTCGACTGCCAGGGAGGAATCGTTTCCACGGGCGACTCCCGCGTGGACCTGCTTGCGAAATGCGGCGAACCCGACGCAAAGGAGTCGCATGACGAGGAAATCATAGAAAAACTCGACGGCGGCTCCAGGCAAAGGCTTTTCATCACAGTGGAAGACTGGACGTACAATTTCGGACCAACCCAGCTCATGCGCATCGTTACGCTGAGGAACGGGACCGTGTCGCACATCCGGACCGGCAACTACGGATACAGCAGGAGTTCTAAGCCGCAGCAGCGCGAGTGCAGCGAGCAGATCGTGGCCACCGGGGATACGAAGAGCGACGTGATCGCGAAGTGCGGGGAACCGTCGTGGAAGGACAGGCATCAGGAAGAGAGAGAAGAAACACTCGATACGGGGGATCGGCGCAAGGTGTTCATCACGGTCGAGGAATGGACATACAACCTCGGTCCGAACCGCTTCGTGCGCGTCCTCACGTTTAAAAACAACATACTTGTCGATATCAGGACCGGCGGATACGGGTACTGAAGCGCGCCGACGGGGAATGTGCCCGCTCCCGAGTTCAAGCAACTCCTCTTTTGGCATTCCACACTTCGCGCTTCTCACATATCCATTGCCCTGATGTTCGCCGCCATGGGCACGACCTTGGGCCGGGATTTTTCCATAAACGCCTTGAGCGATGAATAAATCCCGTCGGCGTCCAGTCCGTACTTCTGCCTGAGCGTCTTTTGGGAGCCGTGTTCGATATAGGCGTCGGGAAGCCCGATGCGGAGGGTTTTAACGCCGACAATCGAGTTCTGGTCCAGACATTCGAGCACCGCGCTGCCGAAACCGCCCAACAGCGCATGCTCCTCCACGGTCGCCACCCTGCCGGTCTTTCTCGCCAGAGAAAGGATCATCTCCGCGTCAAGCGGCTTCACGAACCGGGCGTTCACCACGGCCGCGGATATCCCGTCCCCGGCAAGCCGCCTGGCAGCTTCCATCGAGGGGCAGACCATGTTTCCGAGGGCGATGATCGCGACATCGGTCCCTTCCCTGACAAGTTCCGCCTTGCCGATCTCGAGCGTCCGGAGTTCCTGGTCCATGGGGACCCCGCATCCCGTGCCGCGCGGATAGCGCACGGCCGTCGGCCCCTGGCGTTCTACCGCGGTCTTGATCATGTGCTGGAACTCGTTTTCATCCTTGGGCGCCATCACCACGATGTTCGGGACATGGCGCAGATAGGCGATGTCGAACACGCCGTGGTGCGTGGGTCCGTCCTCCCCCACGAGGCCGGCCCGGTCGAGGGCGAGCGTCACCGGCAGGTTCTGGAGACAGAGGTCGTGCACGACCTGGTCATAGGCCCGCTGGGTAAACGTGGAGTAGATCGCCGCGACCGGATGAAGCCCCTCCACCGCGAGCCCGCACGCGAACGTGACGCCGTGCGACTCGGCGATGCCCACGTCGAAGAACCGGTCGGGGAATTTTTCCGAAAACTTGTCGAGCCCCGTGCCCTCTGACATGGCGGCAGAGATGGCGACTATTTTTTCATTGTCTTCCGCGAGCTTGATCATGGTCTGGCCGAACACTTCGGTATAGCTCATGAGGGACTTCTTTGCAGCGGCCTTTCCGGTGGCCCGGTCAAAGGGCGGCGTGCCGTGGAACTGCGAGGGATTGCACTCGGCGAACTCGCAGCCTTTGCCTTTTTTGGTGACCACGTGTACGAGGGTCGGCCACGTAAAGTCCCTGATGTTCCGGAACGTCAGGAGCAGATGGTCGATATTGTGCCCGTCGATGGGGCCGATGTACTGGAACCCGAGGTCTTCGAACAACATGCCCGGCGCAACGAGCCCCTTGATGGTGTCCTCCGCCTTTTTCGCGAGGTTGAACATGGACTCGCCCACCCTCGGGATGCCTTGCAGAAATTGTTTGGTTTCTTTCCGCAGTTTGGTGTAGAAATTCCCGGTCATGAGCCTGCTGAGATAGGAGGAAAGCGCGCCCACGTTCGGCGAGATGGACATCTCGTTGTCGTTCAGAATCACGATCAGGTTCTTCTTCAGGTGTCCGGCCTGATTCATGCCCTCGAACGCGAGTCCGGCGGAGATCGAGCCGTCGCCGATCACCGCGATGACCCGGTGGTCCCCGCCCTTCATGTCCCGCGCGGCGATCATGCCCAGGGCCGCCGAGACCGACGTGCTCGCGTGGCCCACGTCGAAATGGTCGCAGGGGCTCTCTTCCCGCTTGGGGAAGCCGCTGATTCCGCCGTGCTGGCGAAGCGTGGGAAACTGCCCGCGTCTTCCGGTGAGGAGCTTGTGCGCATAGGCCTGGTGCCCCACGTCCCAGACGATGCGGTCGTTCGGCGTATCAAAGGCGTAGTGCAGCGCGATGGTCAGGTCCACCACGCCGAGGCTCGACGCCAGGTGGCCGCCGGTCTGCGACACGACGCTGATGATCTCCTCCCGGATTTCTTCCGCGAGGAGCGGCAGCTCTTCCGTGGGAAGCGCTCTCAGGTCCTGCGTGCTATCGATCTTATCGAGAATCATGGATCCCTCATGAAAAATGGGGCAAGGGTCAAGTTGCAAGGGGCAGGGAAAACAATCCATGATACGCGGCCCCTGACCCTGATTTATTAGTTCACCCTGTTCACAACATACTTCGCCAATTCCCGAAGGGGCTCGGCCGCGCGTCCGAAGCCCTCCAGCGATGCAACCGCCTGGTCCGCTACCTCCCGGGCCCTCCGGCGGGATTCTTCGAGGCCGTAGAAGCCGGGAAATGTTTTTTTGCCTTTTTTGATGTCGCTGCCGACGTCTTTCCCGGTTTCTTCCTGCTTGCCCGTGATGTCCAGGATATCGTCGGCGATCTGGAACGCGAGACCGACCAGCTCGCCGTAGCGGGTCAGCGCCGCAAACTGCCGCTTGCCCGCTTTTGCGTAAAGTGCGCCGACGCGGACCGAAGCGCGGATGAGCGCGCCGGTCTTGTGAGTATGGATATATTCGAGCGTCGGGAAATCAACGTCCTTGCCCTCGGACTCGATGTCCACCGCCTGGCCGCCCACCATGCCGTAAACGCCCGAGGCGGTCGCTGTCTCCCTGATGATGGAAACGAGCCTGCGCGCGGGGACGGTCTTTATCCGGCGGGGATCGGACAGGATTTCGAACGCCATGGTCAGCAGCCCGTCGCCGGCCAGGATCGCGATGGCCTCGCCGTACACCTTGTGGCACGTCGCCCTGCCGCGGCGAAAATCATCGTCATCCATGGAAGGAAGGTCGTCATGAATTAGTGAATAGGTATGGATGAGTTCCAGCGACGCCGCAACCGGGAGAAAATCGGGGGTTTTGGCGCCGAGCGACTCCGCGGCGGCTATTGCCAGGATGGGCCGCACCCGCTTGCCGCCGGCAAAAAGGCTGTAGCGCATCGCCCCGTGCACGGAAGGTGGAAAGGCCTTTGCAGACGGCATGAGTTTTTCGAGCGTTTTGTCGACGATCGCTTTTTTCCTGGCCAGATACGTCTTGATGTCCATTCTGTCCCTGCGGCGCGCTTTCTCCGGCTCCCTCCTTTATTTAATCTTCTTCCTCAAACGGCTCTGCCTTTATCGCCCCGTTCTTGTCCTTAAGCAGGACCTCCACCTTCCGCTCTGCCTCTTCAAGCCGCTTGTTGCAGATGCGGGAGAGCTTGATCCCCTCCTCGAACAGCTTCAGCGACTGCTCCAGCGGGAGTTCGCCCTTTTCCAGCTCCTGCACGATCTCTTCAAGCCTCTCAAGCGCGGCCTCGAATTTTTTTTCCGCCATCGACGGCTCCTGATAACCCGGGGCAAAAACTGATTGTAAGCCAATTATAGCCGGATGATATGGGCGAAATCAAGAGAAATGGGGCCGAAGCGCCTACTTCCTTATGCTATAGAACACTTCCTTCCCCCGATACACTGCCGCGTCGCCCAGTTCTTCCTCGATCCGAATAAGCTGATTGTACTTGGCGATGCGGTCCGTGCGCGACAGGGATCCGGTCTTGATCTGCCCGGCGTTCGTCGCGACCGCAAGGTCCGCGATTGTGGAGTCTTCGCTCTCGCCCGAACGGTGGGAGACAACCGCGGTGTACTGCGCCCGCTTCGCCATTTCGATCGCGTCGAGGGTCTCGGTGAGGGTGCCGATCTGGTTCAGCTTGATGAGGATCGAGTTGCCGATGCCCTCGGCGATGCCTTTCCTGAAGATCGAGGTGTTGGTCACGAAGATATCGTCGCCCACGAGTTGGATCTT
>DASWAB010000358.1:0-5411 GCA_036391375.1 Nitrospirota bacterium | reverse complement strand
TCGTATCCCTCGGGGATGGCGATGCTGATGCCCGTGGGAATGAGTTTCCACTTTCCGGCCTCGATCACGGCCTCGTCTTGCACTGCCGCGTACAGGTCAACGCCCGCCGCGTGCTCGGTCTGATAGTGCGGGACCGGGAGCCCCTCGGCATGCGCAAGCTGGGTTATGTGGATGATGAGATGTTCGGACATCCTTAGTTCTTTTGCCAGAGAGCGCACAGGGACAGCTTTAAATCAGGCTCAATTCTTTGCGTTTCTCTGCGACCCCTGCGGCAAACGTCTTAAATTTCCAGCACCGCATCCGGCACGTCGGTCCTGGAGAGCGGCCCGAGGATGGTAAGCGAAACATTGTCCCGGACAAAAAGCTGCTGGGCCAGGCGCTGCACCTGCCCGGCGGTCACCTTCTCTACTCCCTTGATGATATCGTCCATGGACACGTATTTCCCGTAGTAAATCTCCTGACGCGCGATCCTGCTCATGTGGCTGTTACTGCTTTCGAGCGAGAGGATGAGGCTCCCCTTGATCTGGTTCTTGACTCTCGCCTCTTCCGCCGGGGTGATGCCCTCGTCTTTGATCTTTCTGAGCTCCTTGACCGCGAGCCTCACTACTTCGAGGGCGTTTGAAGGATCGGCCCCTGCATACACCGTGAGCATGCCCGTGTCGCGATAGGAGGTTACGTAGGAATAGATGGAGTATGCCAGGGCGTTCTGCTCGCGCACCTCCTGGAAAAGACGCGAGCTCATGCTGTTGCCGAGCACGGAGTTGAGCGCCGAAATCACATACCGGTCATCATGGGTATAGTGGAGCCCCCTGCACCCGAGGCAGATCTGCACCTGCTCGAGCTGTTTTTTCTTCACCACCACAGCGTGCGCGAATGCAGGCGTCAATTCCTTTTTCGGGGTGCCGCTGCGGGAAAGCCTTCCGAAGCTTGCGTTCAGGAGATCGATCAGGCGGGCATGCTCGAAATTGCCCGCCACGGAGATAACGATCTCCCTGGGGCTGTAATAGCTGTCGATGTATGAGATGATGTCGTTGTGCTTGAGCGCCTTGATGGTGTCTTTGGTGCCGAGAATGGGGCGGCCGAGCGGATTGTCCGGCCAGACCGTGGCCGTGAAGAGCTCATGAATGTAATCGTCCGGCGTGTCCTCCACGCTCTTGATCTCCTCGAGGATGACCTTGCGCTCCTTCTCCATCTCGGCGGGATCGAACTTGGAGGCGAGGAGGATGTCCGACAAAATGTCGATGACCGCCGGCAGGTGTTCGTCCACCACCTTGGCATAGTAGGTGGTCGTCTCCTGCGACGTGAAGGCGTTCATCTCTCCGCCGAGGGAGTCCATCTCGATCGCGATGTCCTTGGCGGTCCGCTTCGCCGTGCCCTTGAAAAACAGGTGCTCGATAAAATGCGAGATGCCGCCGAGATCCTGCGGCTCATGGCGGGACCCCACCTTCACCCACACCCCGATGGAGACCGAACGCGACTTGGGGAGCGTTTCGGACACAACCCGTATCCCGTTGGAGAGCGTGTCTTTTCTGTACATGAATTATTTCTCTTTCTGGTTCTGCTGGCCCTGGCCGTGCTGCGCGGCGCGTTCCTGGATGATCTTCTGCGCGAGATGGCTCGGGAGTTCCTCGTACCCGGAGAACTCCATGGTGTACATTCCCCTGCCGCTCGTGAGCGAATTGAGCGTAGGAGCGTAGGTGAGCATCTCGGACATGGGCACCTGCGCCTTGATCGTCTGTCCGTTCGCCTGGGGGACAACCCCCTGCACCTTGCCGCGCCGGGAATTCAGGTCGCCGATCACGGCCCCGAGCGTGTCGTCTGGGGACACCACCTCGACGTTCATGATCGGCTCGAGGATCACCGGCTTCGCCGACTCCATTGCCTTTTTGAACCCCATGCTTGCCGCAACCTTGAACGCCATTTCAGACGAGTCGACAGTGTGGTACGAACCGTCGTACACCGTTACCCTGATGTCCACGATGGGATAGCCGGCGAGCACGCCCTCGTGCATGGCCTCGGCCACACCCTTCTCCACCGCGGGGATGTACTGGCGGGGAATGACGCCGCCGACGATCTTGTCCATAAATTCGAACCCGCTGCCGCGTGAAAGCGGCTCGATCCGGAGCCACGCGTCTCCGTACTGCCCGTGCCCGCCGGTTTGTTTCTTGTATTTGCCCTGGGCCTCAGCCTTGGCGCGGATGGTCTCCTTATAGGGGACCTTCGGGGTCTTCATGGTCACATCGGCGCCGAACTTTCGCTTGAGCTTTTCCAGGGTCACTTCGAGGTGCACCTGCCCCATGCCGGAGAGGACCATCTCCTTCGTCTGTTCGTCATAGGCGAACTTCAGCGTGGGGTCTTCCTCAAGGAGTTTGTGGATGCCCGTGCTGACTTTGTCCTCGTCTCCGCGGGTCTTGGGCGCTATTGCGTAGGACATCACGGGGTCGGCATACTTGGCAAACGGCAGGACGATCGGCTGGTTGTCGTTGCACAGCGTGTCTCCGGTGAGCGTCTCCTTGAGTTTCGCAACGGCGCCGATCTGCCCCGCGGCAAGCGCCTGTGCGGACACCTGCTTTTTCCCCTGCACATAAAACAAGGAACCAATCTTTTCCTTGGCCTGTTTCGTCGAGTTGTACACAGAGGAATCCGCCCTGAGGGTGCCCGAATATACCCGCACCAGAGACAGCTTTCCCGCGAACGGGTCGTTGATCGTTTTGAATACGAGGGCGGAAAGCGCTTCATCGGGCGCTGGCTTGCGCGTCGTCTCAGAGCCGGTTTTGGAGTCCGTACCCTTGATCTGCACGATTCCCGCATGCTCCGCGGGAGAGGGAAGACAGAGCAGAATCATGTCCAGAAGCGGCTGAATCCCCATATTTTTGACCGGAGAACCGCAGAGCACGGGGAGGAGGCCGCCTCCGATGGTCCCGTGCTTGAGTCCCGCAATGATGTCCCCCTGCGGCAGGTCCCCCTTGTCCAGATACTTTTCGAGCAGGCTGTCCTCGGTCTCCGCGATCTGCTCCACTAACTTTTTCCGGTAGGTCTCCGCCTGCTCCTTCATGTCTCCGGGGATTTCCTTTTCCTCGGTTTTCCCGCTGCCGTCCTTGGCGAACATCAGCGCCTTCATTTTGATGAGATCGACGACGCCGGCAAAATTGTCCTCCAATCCAACCGGAAGCTGCAGCACCAGGGAATTCTTACAGAAATACTTTTCCATGTCGCCGACCGCCCGGAAGAAATCCGCGCGTTCCTTGTCCAGCTTGCTCACGAACGCGATGCGGGGGATCTCATAGTCGCAGGCGAACTTGTAGATCTTTTCAGTCTCGGCCTTGACGCCCGAGATCGCGGAGATGATGAGGACCGCGCCGTCCACCGCGCGGAGCGTGCCCCTCGTTTCTTCGAGGAAATTGATGTACCCGGGAGTGTCGATAATATTGATGCGGACGCCTTTCCAGTCTGCGAACCCTGCGGCCGCAGTGATGGTGATCTTGCGGCTGATCTCCTCCGGCTCGTGCATGAACACGGAGTTTCCCGCGTCCACGCTTCCCATGAGGTCGACGGCGCCGGCGGCATACACCATGGCGTCTGCCAGCGAGGTTTTGCCTGCTGCGCCGTGCGACAGGATTGCGATGTTGCGGACTTCCTTGACATCAGCGTTTTTCATAAGAGACTCCTTAGTGGGGGATAGGGTCTATCGTATGAATGAGCGGATAATCACCAGATCTCGGACTTTATCTTTCCCGCCTGCCTGATCAGAACGTCCACCACAGCTTCGTTGAAAAGGTTCGTGTTCTTGCGGACCTCTTCATCCACCATGCTTTCGTAATATTTTTTGCCTTCCGCAAGCTCCTCCGTCAATATCTCAAAAAGGCTGTCCTTCTCGATCCCTTCCTTGACCTTTGCCTGGTTATACAGAAGGATGTCCGAAAGGATGGTCCGCGCCAGTCTCTTTGCTTCGTCGGGCGTTTTTATCAGTCTCATACGTTCACGTCCCATCCCCCGCTGAACATTTTTTCAGGAAAGTATCTCGACGATCACCGGCTTGTATTGCTGCGTTTTCTCGACTTTTTTGTTGTACAGGCGGATGAAGAAAAAAGAAACCACCAGGGACACCGCTCCGGCGACAAACGCCCAGAGATCTGAATTCGCCTCCGCTCCGAACTTGACGGCCAGGTTCTTGCCGAGAATCGCCGCCGCGATAAATACGGCCATCGGAACGCCATAAAGGATGATGGACGCCTTGAGATACATCTGCGGGGCGACCACGACCTTCACCTTCTGGCCTTTTTTCGCGCCCAATGGGTTCACCGCTTCCATCAACTCCGTGTCTCCGGGATGGCAGACGCCTGAGGCCGCGCACTGTTCGCACGCGCTCTTCTTCAGGATCGACACTTTGGCGACATCCCCTTCGATTTCGGCTACAATGCCTTCTTCTTCAATCATGATAAAACCTCAAACCGCCTTACCACGAAGACAGTTAGACACGAAATAAAATTTTAATTTCTTTCTTTGTGCCTTCGTGTCTTTGCGGTTAATTCCTTTGATTTATTTTTTCCTCGTTCTCAGGAGCTTGTACTCGATGCTGTCCACCAGCGCCTGCCAGGAGGCCTCGATCACGTTCTCAGACACGCCGACGGTGCCCCACTTGTTTTTGCCGTCGCCCGATTCGATCAGGACCCGCACGCGGGCCGCGGTCCCTTCCGCAGCGGTAAGGACCCGGACCTTATAATCGATCAACCGGACGTTCTCCAGGCCCTTGCCGGGGAAGTACTTGGGCAGGACCTTGCGGAGGGCCTTGTCGAGCGCGTTCACCGGGCCGTTGCCCCAGGCCGCCGTATGTTCCACATTGCCGCCGACCTCCACGGTGATCGTGGCTTCGCTCACCGGGTGAGGATCGACCTTCCGCTTTTCCGTCAGGATGCGGTAATCGATCCGGTCGAACATGCTGAACACCGATTCGTAGTTGTGCCCCGCGCGAAGCATAAGAAGCTCGAGCGATCCCTCGGCGCCCTCGAATTCGTACCCCTCGTTCTCAAGCTCCTTGACCTTCCGGAGGATGCTCGTGAGTTCCGGGCCGTCCTTGGTCAGGGAGATGCCGAGTTCCGCCGCCTTCTGGAGAATGTTGCTCCTGCCCGCCATGTCGGACACGAGGATTCGCCTGCGGTTTCCTACCAGCTCCGGCCTCACATGTTCATAGGTTAGAGCATTCTTCGACATTGCGTCCACATGGATGCCTGCTTTATGCGCAAAGGCGCTGTCGCCAATGTAGGGTTGCCGCTTGCGGTGCGGCAGGTTCGCCAACTCGTCCACGTAGCGGGAGACGTCCCTGAGCTTCGCAAGACTTCCGTCGGAAATGCAGTCGATCCCCATCTTGAGTTTCAGTGTCGGGATGAGGGAGCACAGGTTGGCGTTTCCGC
>DASWAB010000357.1:0-4067 GCA_036391375.1 Nitrospirota bacterium | reverse complement strand
CTTCCAATCCGGTGAATACGAAGTTGGTTGTATTGCATCTTTTCTTGAACGTGCTATAGTTAAGAAAATATATCGGTCAATATTCAAACGGGCGCGCGGGATCTGCATTCCGCATATTCCAAAATGAAAGTGAGAGATCGCGTCTTCCGTGCCCCAAAACGTTTCCCTTATCAAGGAGGTAATATCATGACAATGCTCGAAGCCGTAAAAAAAATGAAAGGGCCGTTCAACAGCAGGGAACGAGGAAGCGAGCAAAAAGTGGAGTTTACCTTTTACGCGCCGGAGGCAAAAAAAGTCAATCTCGCGGGAAAGTTCAATAACTGGGACACGAAAACGCTGCCCATGAAAAAAGGAAAAGACGGCGTGTGGAAAACAAGCATCCCGTTATCTTCGGGACGATATGAATATAAATATTTCGTTGACGGGTCCTGGGCCCAGGATATACCCTGCTCCGAAATGATCCTGAATCCTTTCGGCACGTATAATTGCGTAATCGGCGTGGAATAACAAAACTCCTGCCGGGGTTTCCTGGTCCCCGTTTCACACGGCAAGGATCAGGTCGTATCCCGCACCGGGATTCTCAGTCTTTGCCCCACGCGGAGCATTCGTCCGGTCCTGAGCCCGTTCGCCTCCCTGATTCTCTGAATGCTGGAACGGTACCGGTTCGCAATCATGGACAACGTTTCCCCTCTTCGCACCCGGTGGTAAACATACAAGGGCTTGGGCGGCGACCAGGTGGGCAGAGAATCAAGGCTGGCAAGAAGAGTATCTTTCTTCCCGAGAGGAATTTTGAGATCATACGGAGTATTCGGGGTGGCCGCATGCCGCAGTTCGGGGTTGAGGTCCTTCAGGTCCTCCTCCGAGCAGCCGATTTTCCCCGCGATGGTCCTGAGTTGCACAGCCTTTTCGACGGTCACGGCCTCATAGGAAAGCGGTCTGTCCTGCTCCTCAAAAGTGAACCCGTACTTGGCAGGGTCCTTCAGGATCGCAAGGACCGCAAGAAACCGAGGATAGTACCGGGCGGTCTCGCGCGGCAACCGGCCGTAGAGGTCCCAAAAATTATCCAGGTAATCGACTTTTTGCTGTCTGATGACGCGAAAAACGTTCCCTTCCCCGCAGTTGTACGCCGCGAGGACCGTAGCCCAGTCGCCGAAGACTTCGTGAAGCTCCTGCAGGTATGCAATGGCCGCTGCCGTGGCTTTGGCCGGATCGAGCCGTTCATCCACCCATGCATTGCGTTTAAGACCGTATTTATATCCCGTTGACGGAATGAACTGCCACAATCCGAGTGCGCGGGCGCGGGAAAGCGCCCGAACCTTGAATCCGCTCTCGATCAAGGGAAGCCAGGTAATTTCCTCGGGGATCCCCGCATCGCGGAACGCCTTTACCAGTTCGCCGCGATATCTGCCCGCGCGCCTGTATGACTCAATGAAAAAATCCCGCTCCAATGTCTGAAAAAGGGCGATCTCACGCTCCACGTGCTCGTTCACGACAAGCGGTATCTCCTTGCTCTTGCCTTTCACCGCGGTGAGACGCGAGGTGTATATTTCCATAAACCGCTTTGAAATCATGAACCGCAGGTCATCTTTTTGTTGGATGCTTTTGCCTTCTGAGTCCGCGGGCGTTTTCAGGACGAGCGCGTACGCCTGGTCCAAGGCCTCGATGGCCTTCTCGGTGTCTCCCGCCGCCCAAAGCTCCTGCGATCTCATCGTAAGTTCAAGAGCCGTGTCGAGGAGACTCTCCTCTCCAGGGGCGGCGGTGCTGTTCTTTGCCCCGGCAGGAGGCGTATCCTCTTCATCATCCTCATCATCGGCGCTTTGATCGTCAGCAGTGCTTGCCTGATCATTCTGTGCGACGGTTGCTTTGTTGACGGACCCCGGAGGCCGGAGGGAATCAGAATGAAGCCTGGTCGTTTTTGAGGCGGAGCAACCGATCAAGAGAAGGAGGAGGGAAGAAAATAGAACGAATAATGAATACAAAGATTGTCTTTTCATGCTTCGGATACTACAACATGCAGCAAACAAATGCAAATGTATTTTGCTCAGAGTGCAATTTTCTGCATCATCGTGCGGCCCTGTCACGCGGCTTATTTCATGAATTCTACAGCTTCCCGAGGGGACACTCTCGGCGTTGGCTTCGGCGCCGCGGCAGGATAGCCGACGGGAATGATGGCTACCGGCCGGAGATTGTCGGGCAGGCTCAATGCTTCAAAGACGCCGAACTCGTTGAACCAGCCCACCCATACGCTCCCGAGCCCCAGCTCATGGGCGACAAGCATCATATTCATGACGCTCGCGGCCACGTCCTGAATTGCGTACAGGCTGACGCCCCGGTCGCCATAGCGTGAAGCAATCCTCCGGTCAAGACATGCCACGACCGCCAGTGGCGCATCTGCTATGAACTTCTGGTTCGATGCGGCCTTGACGAGCCTTTTCTTTCTGTCTCTGTTGAAAACGAAATAAAATTTTCTGCTCTGGAGGTTTCCCGCGCTCGGCGCCCAGCGAAGCGCCTCAATCAGGGCATCGACAGCCTCTTCGGGCAATTCCCTGTCCGCGAAATCCCGCACGCTCCGACGGCTTTTTATGATCTCAAGCACGCTCATGAGGCCGCCTTAAAAAATTCCGGCGTTATTTGCCGAATTCCCTCGGCCGGATCGCTGTCGCCACGCCGTTTTCGAACGTGACCGTATAGCCCGGCAAATCGCGGCCGTAGCGATAGGTCCACTCTACAACGGGGAGAGAGGTGCGGATCTTCTTCCCCTTGTATTCGCTCTCCACGATCTTGTCGTCTCGCTTCTCTTTCGCAAGCGGCAAGCCGCACTTGAGGTACGCGTCAACCATTGTGTCTCCGACGCTCAATGATTCTCCATTCCGGCACATATCGATGTAAAAATCGCGGGGCGCTCCGTAGCCGTCGCTGCTGATTTTCGTCACCTTGCCGTCTGCGAAGAGATATGTCTGGACCGGCTCTTCCTGACCGGAATCGTAGGTCCATTCGTCGATGATCGTCGTGGCGGCGCTGGTGGCGCCCTCCTCGTCCGTCTCCTCAACCGTTGTCGTCCAGTGTTCCTTTAATATCGCGTCCCCGCACTTTGCCGACACCTCTTTCATTGTTTCGCCGATGTTGACGGTCTTGCCTTTGCAGGGAAGCCCGTGGGCATTGCCTGCAAGGAGAAAAAGGAACAGCAGCGGGGTCGTAAACACGGGCCTGACATAGTTGAAAACGCTTTTCACCATGGGAATCACCTCTTATTGGACTTCCGCCGGTCTCTTGAGCACGCCCAGTTCGGCAAGGGCCTTAATGCCGAAATAGGTCGGGTCCGGCGCAGAGCCGTAACCGTGGATGGGGCCAAAGCCGCCGTTGACCGGTATGTAGAAGCTCTTGATAAACGCAATGGCCCCGCTTTTCCTGATCTTGTTCTCCGCCCCCAGCATCTTGAGCGTCATGACCGCATTGGCCTGCTCCTCGAGCGTCTGGTTCACATCATATTTTACCGGCTTCCCCATATATGCCGTGGCCGCCAGGAATTTGATCGCGCTTGATTTCGTCTGATCGTCAAGCATGCCGAGCGCCTTGAGCGTGAAAATCCCCATATACGTGTTTGTCACGTTGGGCACCCCGGTCCCCTTGACATAGTTGAATCCGCCGGCGTCTTTTTTCTCGAATGCCTTGATATAGGCCGCGGTCTTTGCCTTGTCAACGATATCCAGGCCGTTCATGTACGAGAGGGAGTGCACGGCATAGAAGGTCGTCTGGAAGGAGGAATCCTTTGTTTTTGCATCGAAACTGTAGCCCCCGTCCGGTCTCTTCAAGGAAGACAGATAGGCTTTTGCTTTTGCGGCATCGATTGCATTGACTGCGCCAAAATAGGAAAGCGTCTCCAAAGCAAAATCGGTATAAAGGGCGTTCGTGGACCTGGTTGCGGGGTCTATTGAGAACCCTCCGTCCGGCCTTTGGATCTTCTTTATGAAGTCGATGAGCTTTTCCTTCATCCTGGGATCAAGCTTCTCCCCCAGGGCCAGAATGGAATAAACGTAATTCCGGGCGAGCGTAATGGAAACGGGAAA